>QMUN01000028.1 GCA_003660605.1 Thermococci archaeon | reverse complement strand
GATTGTCCTCCTTTGTATCTAATAATTTTTTATTTTTCCTCGCATACTTTAACCTCTTCCTTGCTCTATTCAATCTCCTCCCCATCCCTCCATTAGATGGGTCAAAGGTTCTGAAGTACAACCCCATACTCTGGGGTGCTGTATTTTTCCCAATTCTGGCAGTACTGATCTTTGCTTCTAAAGAGGATAACTTAAAAGCCCCGAGGGGGATTTGAACCCCCGACTTGCTGCTTACGAGGCAGCCGCTCTACCACTGAGCCACCGAGGCATATAAGAATTTAGCTTACAGATTTAAAAATTTTATACTATAACTTTTTATTTACATTCATATTAAAAGAGTTATGCATCCCTACATAAGGATCACTAGGCCAGTGAACTCGGTAATGTCAGGTTTTGCTGTTTTCATAGCGGGTATAATTGCAGGAGGATACCCGTTTACATATAAAGTCATACTGGCAAGTATAGTCTCAATTGTTGCATGTTCGGGAGGAATGGTGATCAATGATTATTTTGATTATGATATAGACAAAATAAATAGGAAGGATAGAGTTTTACCCAGGGGGGAAATGAATTTAAAAGCAGCATTTTTTTATGCCATCTTCCTTCTTATTCTTGCATGTTTTATAGCGTATTTTGTCAATTTTAAAGCATTTTTTATCTGCATTACTGCAAGTATATTGATGTTTTTATACGCCTATAAACTGAAAAGAATGTGCTTTGTTGGGAATATACTGGTGGGTTTTTTGACATCTCTCACCTTCCTTTATGGGGGAGCTGCCGTAAACAAAATGGAAGCTGTGGGAATGCTTTTCATATGCTCATTTCTTGCGAATATCTCGAGAGAAATTATGAAGGACATAGATGATATAAAAGGAGACAAAGAGATGGGATCATCTACCCTTCCCATAATTTATGGAGAGAAAAAATCTCTTTTGATATCTCAGATATTTTTATTATCAGGTATGATTACCACATTTCTTCCGTATGTTTACAACATTTTTGGAGTTCAGTATCTTTTCATGATATCGGTACTGAATATCTTTGTGTTCTGGACTTTGTATATCAGTAAAAAAAATGTTTCAAGAGCAGAAAAATCATTGAAAATAGAAATGTACGGCGTTCTCTTTGTATTTTTTGTATCAAAAATTATAGATCAGATTGCATAAAATATAAATATCCAAGAAACATGGAAAGTATATGGTAAAGAAGTGCGTAATCTCCATAATCTTGTTGTTAATTCCATTGGTAAGTGGGTATGTGAACTGGGTATATGAAACGGATCTCAATACAGTATGCGAGATGGCGAAAGCAGAAAACAAACTTGTACTTCTTTATGTATACGACGAATGGACAGAAAATGCGGATCGTATTCTTGAGGATTCAAAGGTTTCCGAGTATATAAACAGTCATTTTTATGCAATGAAGCTTTATAAATTTACTTCAAAAGCAATATGCGAAGCTTATGGCATAGAAAAAGCTCCGACCGTTGTGTTTTTAGATGTTCATGCGGAAGAAATTGGTAGAATTGAGGAATTCTCTAATTCAGAGGATTTTTACAACGAAATGAGAGAGACAATTGAAGCCAGAGAATTCAGGGAAAAACTTAGAGATGAAGCTTATGAGGCATTGACAAATGCAGATTCTCTTTATGCAAAAGGAAAATACAGAGAGAGTAAAGAACAGTATAATATAGCATTGAATAAATTTAAGCAATTGGGTGAGAAAGAAAAAGAAGAATACTGTAAATCTAAGATCTCTGATGCAGATTTGAAAATACAGTTAGATCTTTTAAGATACGGCTTAATTATATTTGTGGCAGTTGTAGCATTTTTCGCCCTTATATACTATATCTCAGCAAAAAAATGATTATCTTTCAACTACAAAGGCTATTTTAACATGCGCTTTAAATCTTACAATCTTATTTTCTTTTATATCTCCTTTATATCCTAAAATGTCTATTCCTGTTATATTTTTCACAGTTTTTTCAGCTTCTTTCAATGCATTTTGCACTGCATCTTCCCAGCTTCTTTCAGAACTTCCTACGAGTTCGAGTATTTTGACTACACTCATTTTATCACCTGATTATTTTAATGTCTTTCAAGTTAATATATCTTTTCAGGTTACACAGTTTTCCAGTCTTCCTACTTTATCTATTTCTAGGATTATACGATCTCCCTTTTTTATCTTCCCCACGCCTTCAGGAGTTCCCGTTGCTATTATATCTCCTCTTTCGAGTGTCATTATTTCGGAAACATACTCTATAATCTGGTCTATCGTAAATATCATATATTTCGTATTTGAATTCTGTTTTATTTTATCATTTACCCACAATTTAATATTTAGATTATGGGGATCTTCTATCTCTTCTTTTTTCGTTACCTCAGAGATAGGTGCAAAGGTGTCAAATCCTTTTGATATGCTCCATGGATAGCCTTTACTCTTTGCATAACTCTGAAGATCTCTTGCCGTTATGTCCAAAAATGCAGAGTACCCCAAAATATGGGAAAATGCTTCATCTTTTGGGATATTTTTTCCATTTTTCCCGATTATTACAGCTAATTCTCCTTCATAATGTATTTCTTTTGAAATTTCAGGGAACACTATATAATCTGAACTGTATATTACAGCTGAAGGTGGTTTTAAAAAGAGTATAGGCTCAGTAGGCAGTTCACTCCCCATCTCTTCTGCATGCTTTCTGTATGTTCTTGCCAAGCAGATTATCTTTGTAGGATAGATTTTTTCATTGGTATCTCTTATTATCAGAGGTTTCATAGAATCTCTATGTGAAAAGGTTTAAATAACTTTTTTTTAGATTGTATATTAATGGAAGTACAATTAAAAGTTGCAGGCGCAAGACAGGAAGATGTCGGAAGAGGGGTCGTAAGGATAGATAAGAAGTTTCAGAGAAAGATAAATGTGGTTCAGGGAGACGTTGTAGAGATAATTGGCAATAGGGAAACTGCTGCATTAGTTATAGATGCTTATCCGGATGATATAGGCTTGGATATAATCAGGATGGATGGGCTCATAAGAAAAAATGCTAAAACAACTATGGGTGAGTTTGTAAAAGTTAAAAAGGCTGATGTAAAGCCTGCAAAAAATGTTGCATTGGCACCAACACAGAGAGGCATGAGAATAATGATCTCTGGGAATGTGGTCTCGAGGAATCTCAGGGGAAGAGTTTTGAAAAAGGGAGACGTAATAAGTCTTATCTCCCAGAGAAAGGATCCTTTTACTGAATCTATATTCAGTGATCTTTTTGATGTTATCTCGGGTTCACCTTTCGGTCTTGGCGAAATTAGATTTGTAGTTGTAAATACATCCCCTTCTGGTGTAGTCCAGATGACAAATCTTACAAAAGTAGATGTTCTTCCTGAAGCTGTCGAGATAAAAGAAATGGAAATGCCGACAGTAACATACGAGGATATAGGAGGACTTAAAAGGGAGATACAGAAAGTAAGAGAGATGATCGAGCTCCCTTTAAAACATCCAGAGCTCTTTGATAGGCTCGGTATAGAGCCCCCAAAAGGTGTACTTCTCTATGGACCTCCAGGTACCGGAAAAACTCTTATTGCAAAGGCTGTAGCAAGTGAGAGCAATGCTCACTTTATATCCATAAATGGTCCTGAAATAATGTCAAAATTCTATGGGCAGAGTGAAGAAAATTTAAGAAAGATTTTCGATGATGCTGAAAAAAATGCTCCCTCTATAATCTTTATAGATGAGGTAGATGCCATAGCACCCAAAAGAGAAGAAGTTACGGGGGAAGTTGAGAGAAGAGTCGTGGCACAGCTTCTTGCATTGATGGACGGGTTAAAGACCAGGGGCAAGGTAATAGTTATATCAGCTACGAATAGACCAGAAGCACTTGACCCAGCTTTGAGAAGACCAGGAAGATTCGATAGGGAGGTAGAGATAGGTGTAGCCACTAAAAGTGGAAGAAAAGAAATACTTCAGATTCACACGAGAGGAATGCCGCTGGAAAACGTAGATCTTGATCATCTTGCGAGTATAACATACGGATTTGTTGGGGCAGACCTTGAGGCTCTCTGCAAAGAAGCTGCAATGAACTCTTTAAGAAGAATTCTACCAGAGATAAATCTAGAAGAGGAAAAAATACCTTCCGAGATTCTCGAAAAAATAAGAGTTACGAAAAATGATTTTGAAGAATCTTTAAAAGCAATTGAGCCTTCTGCTATGAGAGAAGTTTTTGTACAGACACCGAATGTAAAATGGAAAGATATAGGAGGATTAAAAAAAGTAAAAGAGGAGCTGAAAGAAAGTGTGGAATGGCCTTTGAAATATCCTGAGAGATTTAAAAAAATGGGGATAAGACCTCCTAAAGGAATATTTTTGTATGGTCCCCCAGGATGCGGAAAAACTCTTCTTGCAAAAGCGGTGGCCTGCGAAAGTGAAGCGAACTTTATCTCCGTCAAGGGACCTGAAATTCTATCTAAATGGGTGGGAGAGAGTGAAAAGGCTGTAAGAAAAATATTCAGAAAAGCAAGACAGGTTTCTCCGAGCATAATATTCTTTGATGAGATAGATTCTATAGCATCTATTCGCGGTGAGGAAATAGGAAGCAGGGTAGGTGAAAGAGTCGTTGATCAGCTTCTCACGGAGATGGATGGATTGGAAGAGTTGAGCAATGTAATAGTCATAGGGGCTACAAACAGACCCGATATCGTGGATCCTGGCTTTTTGAGACCTGGAAGATTTGACAGGAAGATACTTGTTCCCGCCCCTGACAAAAAAGCAAAACTCGAGATACTGAAGGTACACACTAAAAATATGCCACTGGCAAAAGATGTTGATCTGAAATATCTTGCAGAAAGAACAGAGAATTTCTCGGGAGCGGATTTGGAAGGACTGGTCAGAGAAGCTGCAATGACCGCATTGAGAGAAGATGAGAATATCAAAGAGGTGAGCATGCGCCACTTTAAAAAAGCACTTGAGGAAATTACACCTTCAATAGACAGAGAGACTATCAGGAGTTATGAACTTCCTAAAGTAAAAAAGAGTACAGGGATATATGGGTGAGTCAGTACCCTGCAAGAATAAACGAAACCATACGTTTTTCAGCTTTTCTCAAATGTTCTACTGTGGTCGCTTTACTTATTCCCAGTTTTTTTGAGAGTTCCTCTGCAGTTACTTTTCTTGGTATATCGTAGTATCCATTTTTCTTTGCAGCTATGAGAACTTTTCTTTGTTTTTCTGTTAGAGATGATAGAATATCATACTCAGGTAAGTTCACTTTTTGAAAATAAATATTTTTTACAACTCCAAATATATTAATGACCTTTAAAAGTTTCTTGAGGTTGTCGTTGTCGCTAATAAATGAAAATACGATCTTTTCTTCCGAAACGAATGCAGGAATAGTGTATATGACATCAAAATTAAATAGTTTAAAAATTTTCATAAGTTTCTTTTTGTATATTACTTTGACTAAACATGTATATTTGTTGTTCTCTTCTTTTAAAACATCGAGAATAGTCGATCCCTCCGGTAAACTTAAATCTTTTAGCGTAAATCCTTCCTTCATCTTTATATCAGCTATTACTATTTTTACTCCTTTTTCAAAATCCAGTCTCAAAATAGCCTTTGCTTCTCCATACTCGAATTTTTCAAAGTAATCCTTTGGGAGAAATCTGGATATTTTTCCAGGCTCTAACTCCAGAATTATCTTTCTCATATGATAGCTTATGTGATGAGAGTATAATTACTTTGCGGTTATTTATAAAGAGCCATACATGGTCGGCAAAATTATTATTAATAAAAGAGATAATATAGTGGCATGGCAGAAAAAATAATAGAAACTGAAAATCTCACATACAGTTATGACGGCAATATGGCGGTGGATCACATCTCTTTTTCTGTAGAAAAAGGAGAAATCCTTGGATTTCTTGGACCAAATGGGGCTGGAAAAACTACCACGGTGAAGATGCTCACAGGTCAGTTCGCACCTCAGGAAGGCCGGGCTAGAGTATTGGGTTTTGATGTTGCTCAGGAACCAAAAAAGATCCATGAAAAAATTGGTGTCTGCTTCGAAGAGAAAAATCTGTATCCCCGTCTGTCAGTGAAAGAAAACTTGGAATTCTTTGCCAACTTATTTGGGATTGAGGTAGATATTGATTCACTACTCAAACGTGTGGATCTGTCCAAATGGATAAACGATAGAGTCGAAACACTTTCTAAAGGATTGCAACAGAGAGTAATGTTCGCGCGATCTCTGATAAACGATCCAGATGTTCTATTTCTCGATGAGCCGACAAGTGGTTTAGATCCCATCTCAGCAGATGCGATAAGAAATATAATTCTGTCAGAAAAAAAGAAGGGCAAAACTGTTTTCTTAACTACTCACAACATGATGGAAGCTGACAAATTATCGGATAGAGTAGCATTCATCAACGAAGGGAAAATAGTTGCGCTGGATACGCCAGAAAATCTGAAACTGAAACTGGGAAAGAAAGCTTTGAAAGTAAAGATGAGAACTGAAAAAGGATTTGAAGAAGAAACACTGCCTTTGAGAGACCCTGAAACTCCTAAAAAAGCAAAAGAGCTCCTGGAAAAAAGAAACATTGCCACAATCCACACTCAGGAAGCTACATTGGAAGAGGTCTTCATGAAATTGACAGGGAGGAAGTTGGAACAATGAAAGCCTCATGTATTAAAGCTATTACCAGAAAAGATGCCGTTGCTGCAATGAGAAACAAACTGATAGTGCTGGGGTTAGTTTCAGGAGTTATTTTCGCTGTGATATACTATGTGCTGCCTTCTACTGTCGAAGAAACGTTCACTGTGGCTCTCTATGATGAGAGTTCTTCTCAGTTATTTCCGCACATTACCAAGATGGAAGGCATACACATAGTATTTTTCACATCGGGAGAAGAATTTGAAAAAGCTGTCGAAGAGGAAGATTACATTGCAGGCATTGCTCTGCCGGAAAATTTTGATTCTCAGTTACTCTCAGGGAAGCAGCCAACTATAACTCTCTATTTCAAATCCGAGGTACCCGAAAGTGTCAGGATATCTATTGAATATTTCATACAGATGGCAATTGAATACATTGCTTTTGGAGAGCAGCCCATAATTATAGAAACAGAAATGTTGGGAGAAGATATGGCAGGAAAGCATATTCCTTTGAGAGAACAATCGATACCATTTTTCCTTGTGATGGCTTTGATGATGGAAATGTGGACCATAAGCACATTGATTGTGGAGGAGAGTGCCTTTGGGACGATGAGAGCAGTCCTGGTGACTCCTGCTTCGCCTTCAGATGTGATAATATCAAAAGGGGTAATTGGAATTATTTATTCTTTCTTTGTTGCAGTATCGATTCTCATCCTGACCCAGAGCGTGAGAGGAAATCTGCCTGTTTTGTTCCTGGGAGTTTTCCTCGGTGCTATCATGGCCGTGAGCATGGGATT
Organism: Thermococci archaeon; assembly: GCA_003660605.1. GTDB lineage: Archaea > Methanobacteriota_B > Thermococci > Methanofastidiosales > B48-G16 > B48-G16. The sequence goes on along the minus strand of QMUN01000028.1, from coordinate 355 downwards.
GTTTATGGGAAGTTTAACAAAAAATATTTTGGGGTCTTACATTTACGTGGCAATTCCACTGCTTATCCTTATGATTCCAGCCATGTTGATCTTTGTACCTGATGTCTCTCTTTCCATAGTAAAGGTAATTCCCACGTACTATCTGGCAAATGCTATCAATCAAATTCTTAACAGTGGTGCCGGGCTGGTGGAGGTATGGAAAGACTTTCTCATCATTGCCAGCTTTGATGCAGTATTTTTTGTCCTAGGTGTATATGCACTGAGGAGGCGATTTTCATGAAACTTTCCAGAATGTTCTCCATGGCAAAGAAAGATGTCGTTATCATAACAAGAGAGCCTTTTTTCCTGTACATGG
>QMUN01000027.1 GCA_003660605.1 Thermococci archaeon | reverse complement strand
TTATACAGAAGATACGCCAAAGAGTATAACAACACCTCCCGTAATCTTTAAGACTCAGGCAATGGACATAATAAAAGAGGTAAACTCTGCATTAGCTTCTCCTGGCGATACGCTCACATATACTTTGACTTATTACAATACGACATCGTTGACGAGGACGTATGGCGATCCCCCCATTCCAAGTACTATAACTGTAGGGAATATACAGATTGAAGACATAATTCCAGACCATGTCACCGTAGATCCGACGACTATAAGTGATGGCGGGATTATAGTTGGCAATACAATCGTGTGGAATCTTTCTACGCTTAATCCAGAATCGAGTCACTCTCTAACTTTTCAGGCTGCGATAGATAATGTTACTTCAACTGTAACTATAACAGATTATGGGACTATCACCCAGTACGATCTCTATGGAAGTGATCCATGGGATCCGAATGGTAATATAGGTACACCAGAAACAGACTCCCATGGCATTACCAGTAACACAGTCCATACAACTGTGCCTATTCTATCGGGCATAGCTCACTCTCATCTTCCTTGCTGCAAAATGGGTATAAGCAAAGAAGCTCCTTCTACAGGCATTCCCGGTGATATAATAACATACACAATAAAATACCAGAATACTGGTCTCTGCGAGAATGGAAATGCCTACAATGTAAAGATAATAGATACCCTTCCAGAGAATACTACCTTTATTAACGCTTCCGTAGCGCCTTTAGTAGATGGAAATCTCCTCATATGGGAGATACCGCAGGTAGACCCCGGAGAATCTGGGGAGATAACTGTAGACGTGATGATAAATCCTGCTATGCCAGAAAATTCCTATTATGTCAGAGTTTACGAGTACAAGAAATATGCTATGGTTAAAGAGGAGTGGATAGGACTTGGAGGAATAATAAGTTACGATGATTATAGCCTCATCCTCGATGAAACTCACAAGTACTGGTACGATATAAACGAAGTTCAGATCCATAAAGGATCACAGAAGAAAGATGATGTAAATATGGGTTTATATCAGAGATGTGTATACGACAATATTGTTTTCGAGTTCTTAGACAATTCAGGAATGGGAGAAAAGTTTAAAGGATTTTTCAGGATATACAAAAGAGTTATTCCAAACATAAATGTAAGTTCCGAGTTTAAAAGATGGGATAAAGAAAAAAAGGTATGGGACAGCGAAATCTATTCAAATGATAAATTCTATCTGTTCGTCTATCTAAAAAATGTAGAAAATGGTCTGAATATAGGAAAGGGAATGGCAAGAGATATAAGCTACTACTTTGAGAGTGATTTAAACTGCAAAGACGTAACATGGATGTATCTAAACTACTGTGAACAGAATCTTTTTGATATTTATCCTAATGAAACAGGATACATCATCCTTGAAATGGATGCCCCACCGGTAGATTTTGAGAAGAAGTATTCAGTAGATGCTCATATATCATGGAAAGATGATCTTGGAAATTCCTTTGAGACAGAAAAAACATTCAATGTGAATGTAAAGCCGTCTCCCACGAGCAAAGTACTGAGAGTTGAAAAGCATGTCGTTGGAAGCAATGAGATGAAGGTAGGAGAAACAAAAAAGATACAGGTATTTATAAGGAACTGGAATGAAAAGGAAATATATGTGGAGTTTGAAGACAACATCCCTCAAGGATTAAGTGTCGTCGAAGGAACTCCTGAGTTCAAAGGAAAAATAAAGCCGGAAGAAACAAAAGAAATAGATTATGTACTCAAAGGAGATCAGGAGGGCAGTTATTCTTTCAGCGGGGAAGCGTACTATGAAGACATTTATGGGAAACATAAGGTAATCTCCAATTTAATAGATATACATGTCATAGGTACCGAGAAATTAACATTAACAAAAGAAATAAGTAAGAATTATCTCAGCGAAGATGAAATCATCAATATATCCCTCATGTTAAGAAACAATACAGAGGATGATATAAAAGATATCGAAATCGTAGACATAATTCCCGAGGATTTTACGCTCGTAGAACTTTTCGACAAAAATACAGAATGGGATACTGAGAACAAGATTTTGAGATATGAGATCGATAAATTAGAACCGACAAAGGCTAAGATAATAAAGTATGCCGTTAAAGCACCTTCAAAATCTGGAAAATACAGTTTTCTTGGAGTAAGAGCTACGTATATAATAAACGGAAGTAAAAAGGAAAAAACGACTTCAGATTTCGATATTATAATTCCAGAAGCTGTACCTCCGTCCCTGAATGTGGATATGAAAACTCTGGAGAGGATACCTTCTGAGGATAAAGAGATAATAACGCTTCAATTAACTTTGAGTTGTGGTGTATCTTTGATTAAAAATATACATCTTAAATTAGATTATCCGGGTTTCAGAGTTTTGGACTCGGAAGGAAGAATAGAAGAGGGATTGATCTATGATGTAGACGAACTCAATCCCGGAGACGAATACATCACAAAAGCTACATTTGAAACGGATGTAGGCGATAAAGAACTTTCCTTTGTATTAAATGGGAGTTATGAGGATAATATAGGATTGGACTACTCTTTAAACAAAGAACTGAAAGTTTCTTTCATTACAAAGAAGCCCATAATTAAAATAACAAGATCTGTGGAAGAGAGTACAATAAGGTTTGGATACAGCACCCAGATCATTTATACAATAGAAAATACTGGAGAAGGCAAAGCAGATATAAAGTTAAAGGATGAGATTCCAGATTACATCGGAAATGATTATATCTGGGAAGGAAAATTAGATCCTGGAGAAAAACATTCTCTGAGGTATAAAATAACTCCAAAAAGAGCAGGATTATTTGAGTTGAGTGAAGCTTCGTTGATATATAATGATAGATTCGGAAACGAGTATACAGGATATTCTGAAAAAACAACATTGGAAGTAAAGGGACTTGTATTCGAAAAAAAACTTGAAGAAAATACTGTTACTCTTAAAGTAACAAACACATACAGTGAAAAAGCTTTTGATATAGAAATAGAGGATTATATACCAGAGGGGTATGAAACAGACAGAGCTTTGAGTTTCCGTATGAATCAATTGAGTTCCAACGAATCAAAAGAATTCTCCTATATAATAACTATATTCGGGGATTCTTTGGAACTTCCAGGAGCTAAAATCGTGTGGAAAGACATATATCAGGATATTTATGAAGTAGAATCCAATGGTATATCGATAACGTACGAAGAGGAAAAAGAGAAAAAGGAAGAAAAAGAAGAGGAAAAAGAGACACCTGCGCCGACTACAACGAGTCCGAAACCTACTCTCGCGAAGCCTTCCAAAAAAATAAATCTGAAATATCTCTTCATTCCAATAATAAGCATCATAGTTGCTTTAATTTTATATTACTTACTCTCAGGGAGAAAGGAAGAGGTATATGGAATACCCGTTTCTGAAGGGGGCGTATGGGCGCCAATAGAAGAAAAAGAGATAGAAAGGGAAATAGAAGGAAAAAGGAAACTCTGGAACTATAAAAAGAAAGAGAGAGATAAAAACATTTTAAACGAGATAGAAAAACCATCAAAAGAGGATCTAGAAATACATAGACTCTGGAATATGGATCTTGAACCGAAAAGAGAAAGAAACGTAAGAATACCTACTCCCGTGTTTACTGTTCAGAAACCTGAAAGAACTGAAGAAATGAAATTCTGGAAAGATTACATGGAAAATAATAAGTTAAAAGCACTAAAAAATGATTTAAAAAATCTTGAAATTAAAGAAAGAGAATATAAAGAAAAGGGTGATAAAAATATGGCCAAAGAAATTTCAAAATTGAAAAAAATTGTTAAAAATGAGATAAAAGAAAGGGAGGGATCGTATGAGAATGTCTCTTGAATACGAAGTCCAGAAGCCAAAAATAAAAATAGGCACGCTGAACAAAAAGATAGAAACTCTAAAAACACAGTTAAAAGAGCTCGAAGAGTATAGAATAAAGATATCTTTAAAAATAGTGATAACAAATAAATCTATAGATGAACTAAAAATGAAGCAGGAAAAAATAGATGAGAAGATATATGAATCTCTGATGGCAGATTACATAATGGAACTTCATAGATATGAAAAAGAAGAAGAGAAACTTATAGGAAAGATAAATTCACTGGAAGAAGAACTTATGCTTTTCGAAGAGTACAAACCATTACTGGAAAAATATGAGGATATGAAAAACGAGATGGAAGATATCTTTGAAAAACTTAAAGTATTGGAGAAAAAACTAAGTTACGTGTGATTACTATGTACAAAATAGGAATTCCACTCTTGGATAATGCTCTGGGGGAAGGTTTCCCTGATAAAACAGTGATAGTCTTGTCTGGGCCACCAGGATCAGGGTTTTCAATATTTGCTCAGCAGTTTTTATATTATGGACTTAAAAATTCTGAGAATGGAATATATTTCACATCTGAAGAGTCTCCCTCGGAGATAATACAGGAGATGAAGTTTTTTGGATGGGAGATTGAAGGATATATAAAAGAAAAAAGATTAAAATTTATAGACGCTTATACTCCAAGGTACCAGAGTATTTCCAAAGATGAAATAACAGAAGGATACTGGACATGGGATGTTGGAGCGGCAAATCAATTGAGAGTTCTTTTTTCCGAGTATATAAAAAATTTTGAGGGTAAAAAGTGCAGGGGGATTGTAGACTCTTTCTCATATCTTTTGAGGGTCAACAAATTTGATGAAATGGTAGACCTTTTTGAGACTATCCAGCTTACAATTAAAAAATATGGAGGGGTTTACTTCTTCTTAGTTGTAGAAGGAATGCATGAGGAAAAGATAGTAAGCACTATAAATCACATGGCTGATGGTGTGATTCAGTTCAAGATTAACGAAAGAGGGAGTAAAATAGAGAGGTATATGAAGATATTGAAATTGAAAAGGACTATATACAGTTCTAGATTAATTCCTTATAGAATCGCGGATATGGGAATAGAATTAGAGACAACAGAAAGAATTTTGTAGGTGTTATTATGGAAAGAGTTAAGACAGGAATACCGGGTCTGGATGAAATTTTGGACGGAGGTCTTCCAAAGGGAACAAATGTTTTGATAACAGGAGGAACGGGTACGGGTAAGAGCATATTTTGCTCTCAGTTCCTCTATAAGGGAGTAGAAGATTACAATCAAAATGGAGTTTTCGTAACGCTGGAAGAGAGAGCTGAAGACCTTAGAAGAGAAATGTTAAAGTTCGGCTGGGATTTTGCAAAATATGAAAAAGAAAATAGGCTGGGTATAATAGATGGAACATCGACTAAATTAAGAAAAAGAACAGTGAAGGAGAAGTATTCTCTTATAGGTCTGGATATTGATGCATTGATTATAGAGATAAACAGGATATGTAGAGAGATAAATGCAGAAAGAGTTGTGATCGATTCAATACCCTCCTTAGGATTAAATTTGGATAGTGAAAAGGAAATAAGGAGATCTGTATATAGATTGGCTACTCTTCTCCTCGAGATCGGAGTGACGTCCTTTGTAACTACAGAGACGTTAGGAGAGGGATTTTCAAGATATGGTGTGGAAGAGTTTGTTTCAAGAGGCGTTATAAAGCTGGATATTGTGGAGAAAGAAAACAAATTTGTGAGAACGATCTATGTAAGAAAGATGAGAGAGACAAACTTCACCATGGAAAAATATCCTTTTGGCATAGAAAGTGATGGGATAAAAATCTATACGAGAGGAGAGGTATTTTAATCCTTATGCTTTTTTTATTGTAAAAAAAGTTTTCGAAATCAAAAAATCTTTTATATTCTTATTTGAAAATATCCTTTAATGGAAATATGCGTCCTTGGAAGTAGCAGTGCTGGAAACTGCACACTCGTTAAGACAAAAGATACAAGCATATTAATAGACATCGGATTTTATCCCAGATACATTGAAAATTCTTTGTCATGCATAGGAATCGAGCCAAAAAATATAGATGCTGTTTTGATTACTCATGAGCATACGGATCATATTCGAGGAGCTGAATCTTTTTTCAGGAAGTATAGAGTACCATTTGTCATGAATAAACTCACATTCCAGAACTCGAATTTAAAATTAATTCCAGCTGTCTTTGAGAACTTTCAAGAGTTTAAAATAAAAGAATTTAAGATAACGCCAATCACAATAAAACACGACTCCTCGAATCCCGTAGCGTATCTGATAGAAGGAGAAAAAAGAATGGGCGTGGCCACAGATCTTGGATCAACGGATTTTAGACTAAAATCTTATTTCAAAGATTTGGATGTATACGTCTTTGAATCAAATCACGACACAGAGATGCTTTTAAATGGTAGATATCCCACGTTCTTAAAAAAGAGGATCTTCAGCGATTATGGACATCTCTCAAACAAGCAATGTGGAAATACATTGAAAGAAGTAAGCAGTGGATCAGAAGTCTTCCTTGCGCACATGAGTGAAAACAACAACACTCCTGATAAGGCTAAGGAAACTGCAGAAAAAATTCTAGGAGATGATTTCAATATTCATCTCACGTTTCCAAAAAAGATTTCTGAAGTTGTTAAGGTTTAGAGTTTATTATAATTTAGGTATTAAAAATGAGCGAAAGATTTTTCTTATCATGATTATACTCTACTATTAGAGCATAGACTTAATTATGAAAGGTAAGAAAATGCCACAAAACGAGCTAAAAAAAGCTTCATCTGAAGAAGATAAGCTTAAAATAATCGCAATAGCTGTGACCTTATGTGTAGCTATAACTCTTTACTTTCGTATCATTGAAGTAAAAGAGGTATACACACATCTATTTTATATCCCGATTGGCCTTGCATCTTTCTGGTTCGGTAAGAAGGGATTTTTTGTAGCTTTAATTCTTTCATTGGTTTTACTCTTGACCCATCTCACTATGGATCAATTGTTTTTAAATAATGTAATGAGGGCTTTCATGTTTTGTATTGTCGGGCTTGCTGTCGGCATTCTTAGTGAAGAAAGAAACAGAGCAGAAAATGAATTGAAAAAATATTCGGAGAGACTTGAGGAAAAAGTTGAGGGGAGGACAAGGGGATTGAAAGAGAGCAAAAACAAGATTGAACAACTCCATAAAGTAGCAGTACAGATGGAATCCACACAATTGGAGGAAGAAGTTTATCAGCTTACGGTAGATGCGGCGGAGAAGATTCTTGAATTTGATATGTGCACTCTGGATGTTGTGGAAGGAAATCAGTTTGTAGTAAAAGCAACTTCTTCTGAACTGCCTCTGAAAGGAACGATGAGTTCCTCAGTTGATGAAGGAGGTATGGCTGCAAAAACCTATAGAACAGGAAAATCCTATCTGACAAAGGATTTAAGAAAAGAAAAGGAAGCAAGACCTTCTTTAGACGAATATAGATCTGGAATAAGCATACCTATCGGAAAGTTTGGTGTATTTCAGGCTGTATCTACAGAAGTTGATGCTTTCGATCAAGAAGATCTTGAACTGGGAGAACTCTTGATATCTCATACTACAGAAGCGCTTAAAAGGATTCGATCTGAAAAGGCGTTGCAGGAAAGTGAGGAGAAATATAAATCATTAACTAAACAACTTCCTGTTGGAGTTTACAGAACAACGGAGGATGGAAAATTTTTACACGCAAATCCTGCGTTAGCTGCTATTTTAGAGTTTGAAAGCGTTGAAGATCTTATGAAAATCTCGGCATCAGATGCATATAATGATCCACGCGAACGCATTAACCAGATAAGACAATGGAAAACTACCAAGGAGATTATCTCCAACGAGCTCAAATTTCGCACAAAAAAGGGTAGAGAAATTTGGATTCGAGATACTGGACGTGTTATTCTTGATGAGAATGGAGAGATTAGTTACATTGATGGGGTCATAGAAGATATCACTGACCGCAAAAAAGTAGAAGAACTCCTAAAAAAACAGAGAGAGGAACTCTCAGCCTTCGCACATACTGTTTCTCA
>QMUN01000026.1 GCA_003660605.1 Thermococci archaeon | reverse complement strand
GGGAGATACACTTTGACGAAAAGCTTGAACCACCCTCAAGTGAACATTTTTTTGGAACGAACGATTATGGATACGATATTTTCAGTATGATTGTGTATGGATCCCGATTGTCTATTAAAATAGCACTTATGGTCGTGGTCACTGCATTAATTATTGGTGTAGTTCTCGGAGCGTTAGCAGGATATTTTGGAGGATGGACAGATGAGATCGTGATGAGAGTTACTGACATCTTTTTCTCCATTCCTGGACTGATTTTGGCAATGGCATTTACTGCAGCTTTGGGGAGGAGCATTGAGCACGTGATGCAGGCTATGATCGTAGTATGGTGGCCTATCTACACAAGAATTATCAGGGGTCAGATATTAAAAACGAGGGAAGAGACGTATGTGGAGGCAGCGAGATCTCTCGGAACTACTGACTGGAAAATCATATTTAAACATATTCTACCAAACTCATTTGCGCCTCTTTTCGTGCAGGTTACAATGGATATGGGTGCTGTTGTTCTCACAGCTGCAGCACTGAGTTTTATCGGTCTTGGTGCATCTCCAGGAACAGCGGAGTGGGGATTGATGATCTCGACAGGAAGAGCACACATTTTCCATGCATGGTGGTACGTATTCTTCCCCGGGATGGCTATAGTTCTCTTTGTTCTGGGATTTAATTTACTTGGAGATGGGCTGAGAGATGTCCTGGACCCAAAGCTTAGGAGATGATCATATGGAAGAATTATTGAAAGTAAAAGACCTGAAAACTTATTTTTATACGTATGAAGGAGTCGTAAAGGCACTTGAAGGCATAAATCTTGATATCTACAAAGGAGAATCCCTTGGACTTGTAGGAGAGACAGGATGCGGAAAGAGTGTGACAGCTCTTTCCATAATGCGTTTAATTCAGTGGCCTCCGGGAAAGATAATAGATGGAGAAATAATACTCGACGGAAAAGATCTTTTAAAGATACCCGAAGAGGAAATGAGGAAGATCAGAGGATCAGATATATCCATGATCTTTCAGGAGCCCATGTCCTCTTTGAACCCTGTTTTTACAATAGGAAGTCAGATATCAGAGGCTATCACGCTTCACCAAGAGGTCGATAAAAAAGAGGCAGAGAAAAGATCTCTGGATATGTTGGATCTTGTTGGAATGCCGGATGCAGAGAAGGTAATGAAACAGTATCCTCACGAACTTTCGGGAGGAATGCAGCAGAGAGCGATGATCGCAATGGCACTTTCATGCAAACCGAAGCTGTTGATAGCTGACGAGCCGACAACGGCTTTAGATGTCACCGTCCAGGCTCAGATACTGGATCTTATCCAAAAAGTAAACAAAGAAATAGATTCTTCGATGCTTTTAATAACACACGATCTTGGTGTTGTCGCTCAGGTTTGTAGTAGAGTAGCTGTTATGTATGCAGGGTATATAGTAGAGATAGGTACAGCAAAACAGATATTCAAAAATCCTTACCATCCCTACACAAAGGGTCTTATGCACGCTATTCCCAAAATTCATGTAGAAACTAAGAGGCTGGAAGTGATAAGGGGCGTAGTTCCAAACTTAATAACTCCTCCTTCAGGGTGCAGATTCCATCCAAGATGCGATCATATGATGGATGTGTGCAAAAAGAAGGCTCCACCGACAGTCAAAGTAGAGGAGGGACATTATGTCGCCTGTTTTTTACATGGGGGGGTGAAGTAAATGTCTAAGTACATTATGGAAGCGGAGAATGTTAAAAAGTACTTTCCGATTAAAGGAGGATTGTTCTCAAAGATTGTGGGTTATGTAAAGGCTGTTGATGATGTCACATTGAAAATAAAGAAAGGTAGCTGTGTTGCTCTTGTGGGAGAGTCTGGATGCGGAAAAACTACCTTTGGGAGAACTATTCTCAAATTATTGGAACCTGATGATGGCAGGATACTCTTTGAAGATAAAAATTTGGCCGAGATAAAAGGTAAAAAGATGCGAGAAATGAGAAAAAATATGCAGATAGTTTTTCAAGACCCAAATTCTTCGTTGGATCCCAGATTCACAGTAAAAAATATCATAGGCGAACCTTTCACTAACTTTACAAAGATTAAGGGAGAGGAACTAGTTAAAAAAGTATTGGAACTCCTGGAACTGGTAGGATTAAAGAAAGAACACCTATACAGGTATCCTCACGAATTTTCAGGGGGTCAGAGGCAGAGGATAGCTGTTGCAAGAGCAATAGCTCTGAATCCGAAGTTTATAGTCTTAGATGAGCCTACTTCTGCTTTGGATGTTTCTGTTCAGGCAAAGATCTTGAATCTTTTCCAGGATCTTCAGGAAAAGCTCGATCTTTCATACCTCTTCATCACGCATGACCTCAGTGTTGCAAAACACATGGCTGATAACATCGGTGTCATGTATGTTGGCAAACTTGTAGAAACATCAGAAACAGAGTCTTTATTCGAGGAGCCTCTTCATCCATATACACAAGCTTTGCTTTCTGCCATTCCCGTTGCAGATCCTGATTACAAAGTGATGAGGGCGGTACTGAAAGGAGATGTGCCAAGTCCCGCAAATCCTCCCTCAGGATGCAGATTCCATCCAAGATGCCCAGAAGCAAAGGAAATATGCAGCAAAGAGGAACCAGAATTGAAAAAAGTAGGTGATGGAAGATTAGTAGCATGCCATCTTTATTGAAATCTTTATCTACTTTATTTATTATATTTTTTATTTGCGATATAGCAATTTTTTATTGCATTTCTCAGACTGCAGATATAAATAAGCCTCAAGTTATTCTTTTGGAGAATGTTTCTTCTTTGTATATGAATGAATATGGAAGTTTTATTTATGGTACAGACAACGGAGAAATAGTTTCGAATGGACAGAATTACAATGTAGAAAGCGAAATTAAAAGTATATATGCAGAGATGAATAATACATTTATTCTTGCGAGTACAGAGGACACTCTCTACTGTTTTTTTCGCACATTGAAATGGAAACATGCCTTGAAAAATTCTCAGATAGTAGGGATAGGAAGATACTTCAAACAGACCCTCGTCCTGACCAATATGGTGGTTGTAAGTGATGAAGGATTAACGGTATATAAACGATCAGGTGATCTCATGTGGAACTTTCCTGTTAAAGGAGTATGCGATATGGATAATGCTGGGGACAAGATCGTTCTTGGTGCAGATCGTCTCTATCTTTTCAAAGATTCTAATAATTATTTAACGGGATATGAAAATCATGAAAATCCACCTTATAAAACTTATAATATTCAGCCTATATCTCTTGATCTAAACTGGAATGGAAGAAAACTTATCGTTTTAACTGAGGATGAGCTTATATACTATGAAGAAGACGAAGAAAAATGGAGAGTTCCAGCTTCAGGGAAAGAAGTTTCATTTTGTGATTATGATAATAGCATTGTTCTTCAAGACGGTACGGGCATAAAAATATACGATCTCTCTGGAAACCTTACATACGAAAATGAAGGGGAGTATATTCCAACTCACGGAAATTATCTTTATAAATTTTCAGAAAATACACTGTATTCTTATTCAAAAAATAAATTAACATGGAAATCAACAGATATCCCCAATGTTTTAGAAATTTTTACAAATGATAGAGGGGATTATCTCCTTGCCATAGGAGAAGACAGGGGATATTACTTTTCTCAGTTGAGAAGCTTTTTCCCTGGAGACAGAAAATACTGGGGTATCTTCCTTCCCTTCCTGATTCTGCAGTTTATTATAATTTTGGTATTGAGATTTCATATTTCACCTGAAAAGAAAGAGATAAAATTTGGAGTTATTCTCGGCATAATATCGGCATTGATCGGTTTGAAATATACAGGATTCCATGGTCAGTACTTTATAATGAGCGGATGTATAGGATTTTTTGGAGGGTATGTATCAGCAAAAAGCAAAGGTGAGCTCTGGGGGATGGTGATAGCTGTGGGTTCTTGTGCGATCATTGGAATAGTTGTATCGCAGATATTGGCATTTTATCACTGGGTATTTTATCTTATTCCATCGTATCCAGGATCGGAAGCGGTAAACTATATGGTAAATGGCATGGGCGTTGGATTGGGGTATGGTTTTTTCAGTGCGATTGTTTGTATTTTTATAATGCGGTACTTTGAAAAAAGTATTTAAAAAACAATGTAGAAGAGGATTATGAATAAAAAGGATAAAATGATTGCAGTTTGTGGTTTGAAATGTTATGAATGTGATATTTTGCAGGCATCTAACGATCCTAAAATAGCAAAGCAGATCGTAGACTGGTTTAAAAAAGAAAGAGGAGAAGATGTAAAACTTGAAGATATTCGCTGTTCAGGGTGTAAGGGTGATAGGACAAAACACTGGTCACCGGACTGCTGGATACTCAAATGCTGCGTTGACGAGAAGGGTTTAGAGTTTTGCTATGAATGTAGGGATTTCCCCTGCGATAGACTTAATGAATGGGCAAAAGGAAGTAAAGATTATGGAGAAGCTTTAGAGAGACTTAAAGAGATGATAAGACAATTGTAACTTCTATATCAACCAAAACCTTTATAAACTAATTAGGCATACCTAATTCATGAGATTGGATCAAGCGAAGGAAGGTAGCAAAATAAGAATCGTCTCCCTAAGGGGAGGCAAAGGATTGAGAATGCGGCTCACGAAACTAGGAATTCATCTGGGAGAATCTGGAATAGTAGAAAAAAATAGTTTTGGTCCTATTCTTTTGAGTATAAACGGAAATAGTATTGCACTGGGGAGAGGAGTGGCTGCCAAGATCGAGGTAATGATAGAATGATTATTGCTTTAGCTGGCCAGCCAAACTCTGGAAAATCTACAATTTTTAATCAGGTAGCTGGATATAAGACTGTAACATCAAATTTTCCTGGAAAAACTGTTAAATATACAAAAAGTAAGGTTAAAATGGGAAAAGAGTTTGAAGTTGTCGATCTTCCTGGTACATACTCTCTAACATCCTCAGATTTGGCGGAACTTGAAGCCAGAAACTATATTTTGAAAAAAGAAGCTGATGTAGTTATTAATGTAATAGATGCCTCTATACTCTCAAGAAGCCTCGAATTCACAATTCAATTATGCGAATTAGAAGTACCTATGGTAATCTGTCTGAACATGATAGACGAGGCTGAAAAAAAAGGTATAAGTATAGATACAAAAAAACTTGAGGAAGTTTTTGGTGTGCCTGTGGTTACCACAATCGCGAACAAAGGTACGGGAGTCAGAGAACTTTTTTCTGTAGCTTTGGAGTGGAAAAAAAAGCCTAAAATCCCAAAATACAGCAGGGATATAGAAAAGGTGATCGAGACTTTAATCCCAAAAATAAAAGAAGAGCCCAAAAGACTTTCTGCTATCAAAATTTTGGAGGATGATGAATTCTTCACATCCAAAGTTGATATAGCTTATAGAAGATATCAGGAAATTATTGAGAGAGAGCATGGAAGACCATGCGATCTTGTAATATCATCTGAGAGGCATGCTTTATCAATGAATATATTTGAGGAAATTGCCAAGATAGAAACTCCTAAAAAATCTTTTTTTGATTTGGATAAAGTTTTGATGGGAAAAATGGGATATCCTTTATTAGCTATAATTCTATACTGTATGTTCTATCTTGTTTTTAAAGTTGGAGGAATTTTTGAAGGTCCTCTGCTGGATTATTTTGACAATCTGGCATCTAAGATAGTCATGGAAAATACGTTTTTGCAGAATATAACAGTGGGGATTATCCAGGGATTTGCGGGAGGAGTAGGGATAGTACTTCCGTATCTTTTTCCCCTTCTTTTAGGTCTCGCTTTTCTGGAAGACACAGGGTATCTTCCCAGAGTAGCTTTCCTCATGGACAGCCTTTTCCACAAAATAGGGCTTCATGGGAAGGCTCTTATCCCCTTTATGCTTGGATACGGATGCACAGTTCCTGCAATTATGGGAACAAGGATCCTGGAATCTGAGAGGGACAGATATATTGCTGGATTTTTGAGTGTCTTTGTACCGTGTTCTGCAAGGACAGCTGTTATATTTGGTTTGGCAGCGTTCTATCTTGGCCCTCTTACAGCTTTTCTTCTTTATATGACAAATATAATATTTTTAGGTATTTTAGGATTTGTATTGTCTAAAATTTATAAGGAAGAGAGTCCTGGATTGATTTTGGAGATACCATCTTTAAAAATACCTTCGTTAAAAAGCATACTTTTAAAGACGTGGTTGAGAATAAGAGAATTTATTATAATCGCCTGGCCCATATTGATTCTGGGAAGTGTAACGTTATCTCTGTTGGAACACTATGGATATGCTGAAACTATAAATAATCTCTTATCTCCTATAACTATTTTGCTCGGGCTTCCGATAGCTGTCGGCACTACATTGATTTTCGGGATCCTGAGAAAAGAACTCTCCATGCTCATGTTAATGCAAGCTTTGGGAAGTTTAGAAGTTCTATCAAAGGCTCAGATGTTAACATTTACTGTTTTTATAATGTATTATATTCCATGCCTGGCAACTATAGCAGCGATGATCAGTGAGTTCAGAGTTAAAAGAACTTTATTGATCACCTGTACAACGCTTGTAGTTGCATTGATTCTGGGAATATTTGCAAGAATTATAGGTGGTATAGCATGGTAAGTGAAAATACAGAAGAGTACCTGGAAGCTATCTGGGTATTAGAAGAGAAAGGACAGAAGATCAGGATAATAGATCTGGCAGATCATTTAAACATAAAGCCTCCAAGTGTGCTTGAAAAACTTAAAAAGCTTGAAGAAGAAAAGTTAGTAACATACAATAAGAACGAAGGGATTAAATTCACAAAAAAAGGAGAAATGGGAGGAAAAATGGTAATAAGAGCTCACAGAATCCTTGAATCTCTTTTTGCATATCTTAGGATAGAAGAAGATGATATGGAAAAGCTCTCATGCGCCTGCGAGCACATAAGCAAAGGGACGGTAAACAAGATCTGTACATTCTTAAATCATCCGGAAACATGTCCCCATGGTAAAAAAATACCTAGAGGAGAGTGCTGCAAAAATATTTAAACTGAGGGATTATTCTAATCTCAATGATAACACTGAAAGATGTCACCAAAAAATATGGTAAATTCACAGCTGTCGATAATTTAAATCTGGAGATAGAGGAAGGAGATTCTTTTGGATTCTTGGGACCTAATGGTGCTGGAAAAACGACTACTATTTTAATGGCTGTTGGGATTTTGCGTCCTACTTATGGAGAAATAAAAGTTTTTGATAAAGATATAAGAAGAGAAATAGAGATCAAAAAGAGAATAGGTGTTGTTTCGGAACAACAATATCTTTATAACAATATGACTGCTTACGAGTACCTGAATTTTTTTGCTGAGCTTTACGATGTGGATTCAGATAGAGTTAACGAGATTTTAGATTATATGAGACTTTCAGATGTCAAGAACAAACTTTTAAAAGAGTACTCTAAGGGGATGAGACAAAAAATAAGCGTTGCGAGGGCTGTCCTTCATGACCCTGATATCCTTATTCTGGATGAACCTGCTTACGGTCTCGATCCCAAGGGTGTGAAAGAGGTAAGAGATCTTATTCTGACAGAAAAAAAGAAAGGAAAAACAATATTTATCTCCTCTCACATATTAACAGAGATAGAAAAAGTATGTGATAATGTTGGTATAATTGACAAGGGAAAACTTGTTTTTGAAGGAAAGATGGATGAACTGAAAAGAAAGGTTTCTGGTGGGAGAAGAGTATATATCGAACTTTATAAGATAACGAAAAAGATTGCTGATACCCTGAAAAAACTGAGTTTCGTACAGGATATATCTATAGAGGAGAACATAATTCAGATAACGACAGAGGAAGATAAAAGGAAGGAAATATCTGAGATTATAACAGAGTCTGGAGGAGTTATAATTGGAATGCACGAAGAAAGCGTCAGTTTGGAGGATGCATTCTTGAGGGTGATCGAGAATGAATAAAAGAATTCTTAAAGTATTGACAAAAAGAGAGATTCTATCAGGTATTTACGGTATAAATGTATATTTCCTGATCTTTTTATCATGCATTATGGCCTCTATATTTTTCTATACTTTTTTAGATACGATGAAAAATGGGATAATAACGGG
>QMUN01000025.1 GCA_003660605.1 Thermococci archaeon | reverse complement strand
CCTCTTTTTATCTCCGAAACATTGTATACCTCAATACCATGAATTTTTCTTCTGACATCCAAGTGTGTATGTCCACAGATGCAGATATCCACTTTTTTTTCAATCATCAATTCTCCAAAACACTTAGATCCCATATATGCATTAAAAAATAGAGATTCTATTGTTTTTTCTCTTCCTATATTCAGAAGCTCTTTGAAAGGCAGGTGATGGATAACTGCGATCTTTATTTTGGCATCTTTTATTTTATTGAGGCTTTTATTGAGATGCTTGTAACAGAGTTTTGTAAAGTATGTATCTTCTTCTCTAGAACTTCTTGGTATTTTAAGGCTGTCTACAAAAAAATTATCGTCTTCTGTGAAAGTCATCTCCATTAAAGGGTTTCTCTTTTTCAATCTGAAATAAAATCTGTCATTCCACCAGGAAGCAGCAAATGTATCTCCCTTATAAAAGAGGATCTTGTTTTCTATGTCCTTTATTGGAAATTGAGGATCTGCAAAAGAATAGTCATACCAACCGACTGTTCCTGCAAATCCGATATCCTTTTCTAAGAATGGTTTATTATCTAGCATATGATATCCAAAACTTTCACCCATCTCTATGAATTCTTCCATTTTCTCAAGCGATGTTGCCTCTTCAAAAGATTGTACCCACAGATCATGATTTCCGAGACATATGAGTTTAGGGCAATCTATTTCTTCAAATTCCTTTAAAAAAATTTCAAAGGATTCTTTTTCTCCTTCTGTTAGATCACCTGCAATAACAACATAATCTGGATCTATATTGTTTACAGAGTTTCTCAAAACTTTCAGTCCCTTGATTCCCACAAGTTTTGGAAAGTGGGCATCTGAAAAAGCCGCTATTTTTATCATTCTATCTTTCAGTTTTTTTTGTGTTAATAAGTTTTTCGACTGTATATATCAGAATATTTTTCACTTTTTTGACTAAAACCGAAAGGCTTATAAGGAGGATTCCAAACTCTTAGGTGATGATATGAACGACGACGAATACGATCTTTGGATTCAAAAAGCCATTGGATTTTGTGCCCAAAAGTTCAAGAAGAGTAAGACAGAGATAGTTAGAATGTTGCAAGAAGATAACTGTCATGTACACAGTACTCTTCGCTATGCCATTGCAAAAGAGATTTCAGCATATCTAAAAGATCACGTTGACGGTATAAAAGGTGTTTATCTATACGGATCAACAGCGACAAATGAGGCCAGATCGTGTTCGGATATTGATATGTTAGTTCATATCGACACAGATCAGAAGAAAGTAGAAGAGGTTACAGAAAAGCTGGAGAGAGGTGTACTCAGGGCTTATCTCAAAGTCCTTCAGGACGATATCCCATTGATTCTTCCTTTGTTGGACTTTCATATAATAGATACGGAAAGTATTAAGAAACGAGAAGGATATGCAGCTCTTGTGACATCTCTTTCTTCGCCGCCTCATAAAATTTAAATATAGTGGGTGATTAAATGGGAAAATCAAAAGAAGAAAATCCGTTTCAAAATATGCTCAAGCAATTGAAAACAGCTTGTGACAGGCTCGACCTTGATCCAGGTATATATGAGCAGCTGAGAGAGCCACAGAGAAGTGTCATTGTCTCTGTGCCTATAAGGATGGATGATGGTTCAATTAAAAACTTTACAGGATATCGAGTCCATTACAACTATGCAAGAGGCCCATGCAAAGGAGGGATACGATACCATCCCAATGTTACCTTGGATGAGGTAAAAGCTCTGGCAGCATGGATGACGTGGAAATGTGCTGTAGTGAATATACCGTATGGTGGAGCTAAAGGAGGAATAGTCTGTGATCCCCTAAAACTCTCACAAGGTGAGTTAGAAAGACTTACAAGGAGATACACTTTTATGATTCTCCCGATGATAGGTCCGGAAAAAGATATTCCAGCCCCAGACGTATACACTACCCAACAAACGATGGCATGGATCATGGACACATACAGCAGTTTTTTGGGGTACAGTGTCCCAGGTGTCGTAACAGGAAAACCGATTCCTCTGGGAGGGTCTCTTGGAAGAGCAGAGGCAACAGGAAGAGGGGTCATGTTGTGCACACTGGAAGCTCTGAAAAAATTTAAGATGGATCCACGAAAGACAAGCATTGCAGTGCAGGGATTTGGAAATGTAGGGAGTAATGCAGCAAAGTTGCTTTATAACGAAGGATGCAAGATTGTTGGAGTTTCAGATGTTAGTGGTGCCATTATCGATCCAGAAGGAATTGATATTACGGATCTTTTAGAGCACGTGAAAATAACTAAAAACAAATTGATAGAAGGGTACAATAGAGGTGAATTTATAAAAGGTGCGATAGAAGGAAATAAAGCACTTCTTGAGATCCAATGTGATGCTCTTGTTCCTGCAGCTCTTGAAAATCAGATAACAGGAGAAAACGCAGATAAAGTAAAGGCAAAAATGATAGTTGAGGGCGCAAATGGTCCGACAACTCCTGAGGCTGATAAGATCCTTGATGAGAAAAGGATATTCCTCGTCCCAGACATTCTTGCAAATGCAGGAGGGGTAACAGTTTCATACTTTGAGTGGGTGCAGGGTTTACAGGCATACTTCTGGTCTGAAACAGAGGTTAATAGAAAATTAAAAGAGATTATGGTGAGTGCATTTAATGCTGTGTACGAGACTTCGGATATTTACAAGGTTAATATGAGGACTGGTGCCTACATACTTGCCATAAGAAGAGTTGCAGAAGCTCTTAAGCTTAGAGGACTATTTCCGTAACTTTTTTATCTCTTTTTGAATATCGAAACTGTGGCCAGTGTTTGGCCACTTTTGGTTTTTATTGGATCTGATGTCATCAGCAAAGGCATTATTTCACCATTCTTTTTCACTATCGTGATCTTTCCTTTCCAGCCCTTTTCAAGAATAATAGGAAAAACTTCTTTTTGAAATTCTTTTTTCGATTCAAAAAGAATACTTGAGGGTCTTCCAATCAATTCCTTTACATTATACCCACACATCTCCTGAGATGCTTTGTTTACATAGAGAATTGTTCCAGTGAGATCAGTTATAACAATTCCATCAGATGTTGATTTAATAACTTCTGAAAATAACAGCATTCTTTGCTCTATGTTTTCTATCTTTGTTAAATCTTTTTGTATCTCCATTATACCAACTATATTATTCTCACCGTCTCTTAGCGAGTTTAGGGTCATCATAATATCAAGTATATCCCCTCTTTTGTTTTTTCTCTGCGTTGTGATATTCTTTACTATCTTTCCTCCCAGTACATCTTTCATTATTTTTGAATAATCTTCTTTTTTCCACTCAGGGATAATTATATCTATGTTCTTTCCTATTACTTCTTCTTTTTTATACCCATATACTTTTTCTGCCATTGGATTCCAGGCAGTTATTTTATAGTCAATATCTAAAGAGATGATAACATCCCCAGCTTCTTCGAACAACGTTCTGTACTGTTCTTCTGATTTTCTCAATGCTTCTTCCGCTTTTTTGTGTTCGGTAATGTCCATTATAGAAGCAACAGACTTCTCTGTCCCAGGGATCATGTCTATAGTGATATATGTATCTTTTTCGTTTCCTCTTTTATCAATAAACTTGAATTCATAGTTTCTGGGTGCTTTTGCTCTGTTTTTCCTTCTTTCATAGTGATACTTCTTCATTCTTTCTAGATCATTTTTATGGACAAATTGTGTCCAACTCATTTTTCCTTCGATATCTTTCTTCGAATATCCAGAAAGAGTTTCAAACTCCTTATTGACAAGTGAGATAGTTGTGTCTTTCTCAATAATGAATGTAGCAGTACCGGTGTTTTCAAATAATGTTCTATATCTCTTCTCTGAAGCCTTTAGTCTCTCTTGGATCCTCCTTTTTAGGACTGTTTCTCTTATTCTTGTGGAAATAGCGTCAATCAATGACTGCTCTTCTTTTAGAAACTCTTCTTTCTCGTCTTTATAGATTACACTCAGTGTCCATGTTTCATCTTTATGAATTCTCATCTTTGAAAATATCCTTTTCTTTCTCTTTGAAAGTTCTAACGCTTCTTCCTTATCTTCTATCCCATAGTAAGCTATTACTTCATTTCCTCTTGAAAGTACCACAACAGCATCCTCATACTGCATTCCCTTTGCGGTACTCTTAACTACATTATTAAGTATTACATCTAACGGAGAAGGACTACATAGAGAATGACAGACCTCATAAGATACTGTCAGTTCTTTTATTCTTTCTCGCAGTTCAAAGTTTATTTGCTCAAATTTTTTTTCTATATCCTTCATTACTGAGAGTCTCCTGTTTTTTATATAAATACTTTTCTCCTTAAGTTTTGAGATATTTCGATTGTCCCTAATGACATACGAAAAACTTTTAAATTCCCTTATTCTATTTTAAGGAATTGATTCGTATAGGATGATACTATGGAAAAAGAAAATAAGTTTGTACTGTGGTTTGATGAGATAGGCATAAAGGATGTAGGTCTTGTAGGTGGAAAAAATGCTTCTCTAGGTGAGATGTACAGGTCTCTTGTGACCAAAGGTGTAAATGTACCTGGAGGATTTGCGATAACAGCATATGCATATAAATATCTGATTAAAAAGACGGGAATTGAAAATAAAATTATAGAAATTCTTTCAGATTTAGATGTTCACGATATGAGAAATCTTCAGGATAAAGGAAAGAAGATAAGGAAGATTATAAGCAGTGCAGAGTTTCCAGAAGAGCTGGAGGAAGCTATTCTTGAAGCATACCACAAAATGCTTAAAGAAGATAAAGATATCACTGTAGCTGTTAGATCTTCTGCCACAGCGGAAGATCTTCCAGATGCAAGTTTTGCAGGGCAACAGGAAACTTATCTGAATATTAAAGGAGATAAAGAACTTATAAGAGCATGTAAAGACTGTTTTGCATCGTTATTTACAAACAGAGCCATATCATATAGAGAAGATAAAAATTTCGATCATTTAAATGTTTACCTTTCGATAGGTGTCCAGAAGATGGTTAGAAGCGATTTAGCTTCTTCAGGTGTCATATTTTCTATAGATACAGAGTCAGGATTTGAGAAAGTTGTCTTTATTACAGGATCATGGGGATTGGGGGAGAATGTTGTTCAGGGGAAGGTAAATCCAGATGAGTTCTATGTTTTCAAGCCGACATTGAAAAAGGGATACAACTCCATAATAGGAAAGAAACTCGGATCCAAAGAGATAAAAATGGTTTACACCTCTGGCATGGAAAGAGTGAAGAATATTGAAACTACAGAGGAGGAGAGAAACTCATTTGTTCTCAGGGATGAAGAAGTCTTAAAACTTGCAGAGTGGGCGGTGATAATTGAGGATCACTATGGAAAACCTATGGACATAGAATGGGCGAAAGATGGGCGTAATAACAAACTGTATATAGTTCAGGCAAGACCCGAGACAGTGCATTCACAGCAGGATATGAACATTATAAAAACGTATAAACTTATTGAAGAAGGTAAAGTCCTTGCAGAAGGACAGGCTGTTGGCCAGATGATAGGTCAGGGAACTGTTAATATAATTAAATCTGCGAAAGAGATTGAGAAGTTCAAAAAGGGAGAGGTACTCGTTACGGATATGACAGATCCAGACTGGGAGCCTATAATGAAGATAGCTGCTGCAATAGTGACAAATAAAGGGGGAAGAACTTGTCATGCTGCTATCGTCTCACGAGAACTGGGAATACCATGTGTTATAGGTACTGAGAATGGTACAGAAAGTGTGCACAATGGACAAAAGGTAACGGTAAGTTGCGCAGAGGGTGAGAGAGGAAAGATATATGAAGGATTATTGAAGTTTAAGATAGATGAATTAAAACTCGAAGAGCTTCCAAAAACGAAGACAAAGATCATGATGAATGTGGGGATTCCAGAAAAAGCATTCATCCAGGGGCAGATACCGTGCGATGGCGTAGGACTTGCGAGAGAAGAGTTTATAATCAATTCTTACATAGGTATCCATCCTCTTGCCCTGATAAATTATGAAGAACTGAAGAAATCAGATAAACCTGAAATAAAGAAAATCGTTGCCAAAATAGATGAAAAAACAAAGGCTTATTCTGATAAAGTGCAGTTCTTTATAGATAATCTTGCACAGGGAATAGGAAAGATAGCTGCAGGGTTCTACCCAAACGATGTTATTGTAAGATTATCAGATTTCAAGACAAATGAATATGCTAACTTAATTGGTGGTAAACTTTACGAGCCTGAGGAAAGCAACCCAATGATAGGCTGGAGAGGTGCCTCACGTTATTATGACAAAGAGTTCAAACCTGCATTCGGGCTCGAGTGCATAGCCATAAAGAAAGTGAGAGATGAGATGGGGCTGACGAATGTTAAAGTGATGGTGCCATTCTGCAGAACGCCAGAGGAAGGAAAAAAAGTCGTAGAGATAATGAAGGAGTATGGATTGGTACAGGGGGAGAATGGCCTGGAACTTTATGTTATGTGCGAAATACCTTCGAATGTGATAGCGGCAGAAGAATTCGCAGAGATCTTTGACGGATTTTCCATAGGTTCCAACGATCTAACGCAGCTGACATTAGGATTGGACAGAGACTCGGAGTTAGTTTCTCATATATATGATGAGAGGGACATAGCTGTCAGAAGGCTGGTAAAACAGGTGATCGATGTTGCCAAAAGAAGAGGAAGAAAAATAGGGATCTGCGGACAGGCACCCTCGGATTATCCTGAGTTTGCAGAGTTCCTCGTAGAGTGTGGGATAGATTCCATGTCTTTAAATCCTGATACCGTGATCAAGACAAAACTTCTTGTAGCAGAAAAAGAGAAGAAGCTGAGGAAGGGTTAGGTTTCCCTCCCAACCACAAAACTCAGTACAATAAAGAAAAGTATTTCAAAGGGAATTACTATTACACAGCTTAAACTTGCTCTCTGTCCAAAAAGTTCCAGGGCTATGGCAGCAGACAATGCACAGTTTTTATAGGATGAGAAGAGTGTAAAACATATCCTTTTTTTCATCTCTGTCTTTTTTAAAATATAGAATACTGAAAATCCGATTACAAAAGATTTGAGAAAACCTATTATAAATAGATATATCATCTCTGTTTTGAAAAATTCATCACTATTTATTCCTATTATGGTATAGATCACGATAAACATAAGGAGAGTTATGATATGCTCCTTGTTGTTTTTTATCTTAACATGAAGCCCTGTTTTGGAAACTAAAAAAGCAAGGAGCATTGGAAGGATTATGAACTCAAATAATGTTTTTAACAATCCTGAATAGCTCACCCTCTCTCCGAAGATGATGAAAATGATTATTGGTGCTATAAAGACGGAACTTAAATACGCTACACTCTCTCCTATAAGAGAAAGCCTTAAATCTCCTTTGAGTATGTATGTAAAAGGGATTACTGCAACTGCTGGAGGAAATACAGCTAAAACTACAAATCCTTCAAAAAACTCCAGCTCAAGAAAAGATCCAGATATAATAAGAAATCCTCCCAAGAGAATATAATTGAAAAATAAAATCAGCAGAATGTCTCTTTTATTTCCTATCTTTCTTGTAAATTCCAGATCCAGTAGAGAAAGAAACATCAGTACAATGAGCATGAGAACTAGATATCTCTCAAACATCGAGGAATATTGCGGACATAAAATCCCCAATATGAGGGCGAATATAAATACAGTTTTCGTGTCCATGAGAATTCTTTATGAGTATCTTTTTAAATTTTTGTTGAGCTATTTTCGAAAGAGATATAAACTATCAAATTCAACAGTATATAGAGGTAAAAAAATGAGAGCTTATGACTTGATAAAAATAAAGAATAAAGGAATCATAGAACTTCCAGAAGATATTGCATTGGAACTGGGAATTGTGGAAGGAGCTTATTTACTGGCAGAAATAGATGAGAAAGACAAAGAGTTATCCTTTGAGAGGATAGCTCTTCCAGGTAAGGATCTGGTGGAGATAAATGCAGTCTTGGAGGATAAACCTGGGGTACTTGCAAAAATAGCATCAGAGTTCGGGAAACAAAATATAAATATACTCTTCAATGAAAGTGATGAACTGGAATACGGAAATCTGGCAGCTCTTGTGGTAATAGTTGATATCTCAAAATCAAAGATTTCTTTGGAGGAATTAGAAAAACATTTAAAGTCAGTGGAATT
>QMUN01000024.1 GCA_003660605.1 Thermococci archaeon | reverse complement strand
TTTATATACAGAGAATTGTTTTCTGGTATTACTTTAAATTTTTTAAGATCGAAAATAAAGATCACATCTGGATCTTCCATTTCTATCTCTTTATTGAATTTTTCTTTTAATTTCTTTCGTAAAACTGACAATAACTCTCTTTTCAGAGTTTTTTCTCCAGATAAATTCAATTCTTCTATAATCTTTTTCTCCTTTTCCAGAGTTTCCGGATCGAGTTTCACACCCACATTGAAGTTAAAAAACTCTGCATCGTATGTAAAATCGAGAAGAACATCAATTTTTTCAAAAATATTCCCGCACAGTTCACACTTCTCTGGTTTTCCCTGTAAGCCAAGCCTTTTTAAACATGATCCGCATAATTTATACATAATTACTAATAGGAAAATCAAGTTAAAAAGGTGAGCTAATGGAAGATAATTATCAAAAACTCTTGGATGAGGCATGGAAAAACCTTCCTGAGAAAGTACTGAAAGAAGAGAGGTTTGAAGTACCAAAAGCGGATGTTGTAATAGCAGGGAACAGAACTCTGATAAGAAATTTCAGTGAGATAGCTACAATGTTGAACAGAAAACCTGTGCACATAATGAAATACCTCCTGAAAGAACTGGCTACCTCCGGAGAGATCGTCGGCAACAAAGCAGAGTTTCAAGGGAAATTCGGTACAGGGATCATAAATCTGAAGATAGAACTCTACACAAAGAACTATGTGCTGTGTCATGAATGTGGAAAACCTGATACCACGATAATAAAAGAAGGAAGAGTATATCTTCTTAAATGTGGAGCCTGCGGTGCCAGACATCCAATAAAACGTATTTAGGGAATTTTATGGAAGTGCACATAAAAATTTATGAAACCCCTGGAGATGTCTTGATAGCTGTTTGTGATGAAGATATTCTCGGAAAGAAATTTTTTTTTAATGACGTTATCTTTGAGGTAAAGGAGAGCTTTTACAAAGGAGAAAGGAAAAATCTGGAGGAGATTAAACCCATTCTGGAAAGAGCAACAATACTGAATTTGGTAGGTGTTGAAACTGTCAAAAAATGTATAGAATGGGGATTCATAAAAAAAAATAATGTTATAAAAGTGGGAAAAACAGTTCATGCCCAGATGGTGAAGGTATGAGATGCTGTATCTGCGGAAAAGAAACAGAGAAATTACAGGAGGGGATGTGTGAATCCTGTTTTTCGAAGGAGAAATCGCCTTTTTCTATTGATAGAAACATAAAACTCCAGATCTGTAAACACTGCGGAGCATTTTATCTAAACAAGTGGGAACATGGAACGATAAAAGATATGGTAACAAAGACAGTCTTATACTATCTGAAGCCTAAAAAAAATTTTGAGATAGTTGATAGGATAGAAGATACGGAAAAGAATCAGATGAAAATAGAGTTCTCCTGCAGAGAGGAAAAAATAGATGTTAATATCAAATTACTTGTCGCTGAAAAATTTAAAGTAGAAGAAGATATGTTCTCAGAGATAATCTTTGATTATACCACATGTCTTACGTGTTCCAGAGTTCATGGAGGGTATTATGAGGCGGTAATACAGGTGAGAAGAGAAGAGAACATACTCAATAAAGAAGAAAAAGAAGAGATTGTAGAAACGATAGAAGATATCGGTGAAGAGAATGTTATCTCAAAGATCATAGAGAAAAAAGAAGGGATTGACTTTTATTTTATATCAAAAAAGACAGCAGCAAAAATATTAGAATTCCTAAGATTAAAGTATGGTGGAAAGATAAAAAAGAGTTTTGAAGTATATGGGAAAGATAAATCCCGAGTAGTATCTGTTCTCAGGTTGCCAAGATACAAGAAGGGAATGTTCATTGAACACAATAACGAGATCCTTTTTATAGAAGAGGCTAAAAATTCCTTGAATGTCAGGACACTCTCAGGAGAGAAAAAAAGATTCTTGTGGAGGAATATACATCAAAAAGACTTTAAAGTTTTAAAAGATCTGGAGTTTGAAAATGTCATGATCACAGAGATAACTCCCGAAAGAATCCAGGTTATGTCTTTAAAAAAGTATGATACTTTTTATTTTAAAAAGGAAGACCTGCCAAAAGATATAAATATAGAGATTGAAAAAGAGTATAGAGCGATAAGAAGAGAAAATAAACTTGATATATGGTGGGATTATGGATCTCGAAGATAAGATAAGACTGGTAAATAGACTGCCTACAGAGGAAGTAATAACGCAGGAAGAATTAAGGAATATTTTTGAAACGAACGATGCACCTCTGGCATATCAAGGATTTGAGCCTTCAGGGCTTGCACATCTTGGTACAGGACTTGTTACAGCCATGAAAGCAGTGGATATGATAAATGCTGGTGTAAAATTCATTTTATTTTTAGCGGACTGGCACGCTTGGATCAATGAAAAAATGGGTGGAGATCTGGAATTAATTCGAAAATCCGGAGAGTATCTCAAAGAAGTATGGGGATCCTTAGGTGTAGATGAAAAAAAAGTAGAATACATATGGGCATCTGAGCTTTCCGACGATCTATCCTACTGGGAGAAGGTAATAAAAATAACAAAGGGTACGACAATCGCGCGCATGACAAGATGTTTGACTATAATGGGCAGAAAAGAGGGAGAGATGCAGAACGTTGCCCAGTATATCTATCCCGCGATGCAGGCTTCTGACATACTCCAGATGGAGCTGGATATAGCATGTGCAGGAATGGATCAGAGAAAAGCACAGATACTTGCCAGAGAAATGAGCGAAAAGTTAGGTGCCAAAAAACCTGTTTGTGTTCATTATCATCTTCTCATGGGGCTCACAGAACCCGCAACGTCCGGATTCGATAAAGATTTAAAGACGGATCTTAGCATAAGCTCCAAAATGAGTAAATCTACGCCAAAGGCAAATATTTTTGTTCATGACACGGAGGAAGAGATAAGAGAGAAGATAAAAGAGGCTTACTGTCCTGCAAAAGTTGTAGAGAACAATCCGATCCTCGAGATCGCCAGATATATAGTTTTTAGAGGAGAAGAGAAAGAGTTCACAATCCACAGACCCGAAAAGTTTGGAGGAGATATAACATTCTGGAGATATGAAGAGTTGGAAAATGCATTCAGAAAAGGAGAGATTCATCCCCTAGATCTGAAAAATAACATCTCGGAGAGTTTAATAAAGATACTCGAACCATCAAGAAAACACTTTGAGAACAAGAAAGAGCTTATAGGCGAATTATTGAGAGGCACATCTCGATGAGATTTCTTATCCTGGGATTCGGTAAAATAGGAGAAGCCATAGCTGATTATCTTCAAAAATATGAGGTTGGTATCGTTGATTCCAATGAAGAGGCACTGAAAAAAGCGAAAAAGTGTGGATTTGAAATATATAACGAAAATATTACCAAAGATTCAATAATAGACATAATGAAAAGATATGACTGTGTTATAAGTGCTGTAACATATAAATTCAATTATGAACTTGCAAAAAAGGCTTTGAAGGCTAAAACTAACTTCTGCGATCTTGGCGGAAACGATACAATAGTAGACAAAGAGCTGAGCCTTCATGAAGAGGCCAAAAAACAGGAGATAACAATTCTTCCCGACTGCGGACTTGCACCGGGTCTAGCAGATGTTCTGGCAGCCTTTGCCTACTCTGAAAATTGTAGAGAAATAAGGATGAGGGTCGGAGGACTTCCACAGACTCCACAGGGGGCATTAAAGTACAAGATAGTTTTTTCTCCTGAAGGATTAATAAACGAGTATGTGGAGAAAGTAAGGATAATAAAAAATTCTAAAATAGAATACGTTGATCCTTTAACAGGCTTAGAAGATATAAAATTTGAGAATAAACTTTATGAAGCCTTTTACACATCTGGGGGAACATCCACACTACCAAAAACATTTGAAAGTAAACTAGATTATCTTGATTACAAAACTGTTAGATTTCCTGGTCACTGCAATCTCATAAAACTATTATTGGAATTAGGATTTGCTGATAAAGAAGAGATAGAGATCGATGGAAAATTAATAGCGCCAAGAGAGATGTTGGTATATCTGCTCTCTAAAAATCTCAGTTATGAAAGTAAAGACATGGTGCTCCTCAGGGTTACTGCGGAAGGAGAAAGAAGAAAAATCTTTGAGTTAATAGATTATGAAAAAGAGTTTACAGCAATGGCGAGAACTACGGCATATCCTGCAGCTCTTTCTTCTATTCTTATCACAGAAAGCGAGATTAAAGGAGCTATGCCTCAAGAAGTTCTTATCCCAAAATTGATAACTGAAAAAAGATATTTGAAAAAACTAGAAAAAAAGGATATCATAATTAAGAAGAAAATTGAAAAGATATAAAAACAACAACTCAGTAACATTATAGGGTAGAGATCAAACTGCCCAGGAGGATTTAAGATGAAAAATATTCTTGTAACTGGAGCTTGTGGCCAGATAGGGTCCGAGTTAGTGGAAAAACTTAGAGAGAAGTACGGCAATGAAAATGTTGTAGCAGCAGGTCATAAAACACCTCCCACAGAGAAGATGCAAAATGCGGGGCCATTTGAATATATTGATGTAGTTCACAAGGAGGAAATAGCAAATATTGTTAAAAGGTACGATATAGATACGATCTATCATATGGCAGCTATTCTCTCCGCTGTGGGCGAACAGAAACCACAACTTGCATTTAATGTAAACCTTATAGGACTTTATAACGTCCTGGAAGTGGGAAGAGAATATAAACTTGAGCGTATTATGGTACCGAGTTCCATCGCAGCGTTCGGCCCTGAGACTCCTAAAGATAATACACCAAACGAAACTATCTTGCGTCCCACGACTATGTATGGGGTCACAAAAGTAGCTGGAGAACTTCTTGGAAATTATTACTTTTACAAATATGGGGTGGATGTGAGAGGTGTAAGATTCCCTGGAATCATTAGTAGCGAAACATTACCCGGCGGCGGGACTACAGATTATGCTGTTGCAATATACTATGAAGCGATAAAAAATAAGAGGTATACGTGCTTCGTTCGTGAAGATACGGTGCTACCAATGATGTACATGCCAGACGCTATTAAAGCTCTTATGGATTTAGCCGATGCTGATATATCCAAGCTAAAACATCACTGCGATTTCAATGTTAATGCGATGAGCTTCTCTGCTGGAGAACTTGCTGCTTCGATAAAGAAACATATACCTGAGTTCATCTGCGAGTATAAACCAGATTATAGACAAGAAATTGCTGATTCGTGGCCCAGATCCTTAGACGACTCAGCAGCCAGAGATGAGTGGGGATGGAAACCAGAGTACGATCTTCCAGCCATGACAAAAGATATGCTTGAGAAGTTGTCTAAGAAACTTAGACAGTAAAAAATAAGAGGCAATATGAAAATGAACAGTACAAAATTTTTAGTTGGTGACAGGGTGTATCTCAGAACGATAGGAACTGGAGGTTTTTTGAGAATTGATTATATGTGGAGAACTGCAGACCTCAGCATTATGATTGGAGAGAAAGAAGAATGGGCTAAAGGATACGGAACTGAGGCTGTACGTCTTTTACTTAATTACGATTTTAAATCCCTAAATTTCCACAGAATATCACTTGGTGTCTTCAACTTTAGCAAAAGAGCTATATGTGCCTATGAAAAAGCTGGATTTAAAAAAGAAGGCGCACTGAGAGATGGTTATTTTTGTGATAGTAGAAAATAGAATTACTGAAGTTGGAACGCTCGTTCCATCGTGTCCCTTAAAAATTAGAAAGAAGAAAAAAGATTGGTGAAAAAATGAAAAAAACTGCAATTGGATTGATTCTCCTGATGGTACTGGCAGCCATATCTGTCAATGCTGAGGAAAATTCCAAAATAAAGGCAGAAAAAATGATAGGACTGTGTGAAAGGGCGCAGGCAAAATTGGACTATATTTTGGATAAAATAGAAAACAACGAAGCCGAAGAATTATTCAGAGAAGCAGGTGAGGAATTAGACAAGGCTAAAAAACTTTACAACGAAGAAGAATACGACGGGGCTATAGAAAGCTGTTTAGAGGCAATGCACAAATTCAGAGAATCCGCTGTGCTGATAAGAGAAGAAGCTGGCGGAAAAATTAAAGATATGATCGAAGGACAGATCGAAAGAATGGAGAGCTACATATCGAGAATAAAGGAAATAGCAGAGAATGAGGAGATTATAGCTCTCCTGGATAATGCAGAGTCTCATCTGGAAAAAGCAAGGATGTATTTAGAGAATGGAGAGGCAATAAAAGCAGAATCAGAGGTTCGAAAAGCAGCAAATATCTTAAAAAACTTGAGAGAACAGTGGAAAAGCAGATATGGTGAAAAAATAAAGCAAAGACTAGAGAAACTCAATGAAACTGCAAAAAAAAGAATACAGTTCTATGAACAAGCGTTAGATAAACTTAGAGAAGAGGGATACGATGTACAAGATCTCGAAAGAGATCTTAATGAAATAAAAAATGATCTAAATAATGTCAATTCACTGATAAATGAAGGAAAATACAAGGAAGCTTTGCCAAAAATAAGAGAACTTTACAGAGAAATGCAGGAATTCCAGGAAAAACTTAGGGGAATCAGGAATGAATCCTAAAATTTTCTTTTTTTTAATTTTTTTCATAATTCCTTGTATATACGGAGAAGAAACTCAGGAGTTAACTATAACTGTTTACAGGGACGGATACTGTCATATTTCTCAGGTGTTGAGTGTGGATGAAGATATCATGATCAGTATCCTAGTTTTTGGAGAAAATTTAGATAATATTTTGATTACAGGGGAGAAAGAGATACTCGATTATGATATCTCTGGAAATGAAATAATTATAGATACAGAAAATAATACAAAGATAAATATAGAGTATGATACTCCCGATCTCACAAGTAAAGAGGGAATAGTCTGGACCCTGGAGATCACTTCCCCTATGGAGTTTACTGTGATATTTCCAGAAGGAATAACAGTTATAGATCTGAATAATATTCCATTGGAGATATCAGAAAACAAAATCAAAGTATCAAAAGGCGATCAGAAAATAAGCTATTTCTTTACCGCAGAGACAAGAGAACAGAGTAAGTTTGTCTATCCTTTGATGATCATTGGTGTAATTTTGTTTTGTTTAGGAGTTTATATTCTGCAGAGAAAAAAAATAAAATTTTCAAAACTCACAAATGAAGAAAAAGAAGTAATAGAATTTTTGAAGAAAAACGGGGATTCTTTATCTTCCGATATAAGAAAGAGTTTGAATATTCCAAAAACAACAGCATGGAGGCTTTTCAAAAGATTGGAAGAAAAGGAAATAATAGAGATAAAGAAGGGCAAAGAAAACTATATAAAACTAAAGAGATTATAGGAACTATGGAAAGAGAAGATATTTTAAAAGAGCTGGGCATAAAAGAACCACAGAAGGAAGATATAGAATCAATACTGGAAAATGAGAATGTGGATTATCTTATTGGTGGTAAAAAAATCTCGAAAAGAAAGTTATCACTGGCTATTATTGCAGGGACTCTCATATTTGTTCTTTTAATAGGTACTTTCTACTTCTTAACAAATTCGCCAGAAAGAGAGTATCGTGATAAGGTAAAAATATTTAAAAAGATGATTCAGGAGAAAAACTTGGAAGGAAAAGACGTTTCTCATGTAGTCGAACTTTCCAGAAAAGCGGAGATGGCTTATAGAAACGGAGATTATAATCTGGCGTTAGAACTGATTAAAAGGGCAGTTGAAGAACTCAGGAGATTGTAATGAAAAAATTGAACAGATATGATCTACTGGCACTGGGAATTATACTGGTGAGTACACTTCTCTCTCTAAAAAGGCTTAATATTTTTCCAGTTTTTGTGGACATCTTTTATCACATGAGTACAGCAAGGGGGTTTGATATCGCAGGAGGCGTTGTTTTGCACGATTTCTGGGAGTTTGCACCTCTTGGAAGAACACATCTGTATCCTCCTCTCCTTCACGTAATAATGGCTTTTATGTATGAATTCTTACCTATGGTAGCTGTAGGGAAAATAGTAAGTTTTATAATGTTTCCCCTGGTGCAGTTATCTGTATTCTTTTATGCAAGAGAGATATTTGATAGAAAAACAGCTTTTTATGTTGTTCTTCTGATTACGATACCTTTCAATTTTTACAGGTCACAGGCTCTTACAAACGCCACATCTCTTGTTCTCGTTTTAACACCGCTGATATTCTGGGCTGTAGAAAAAAATAAACTTTTGAGTTCTGTTATACTGATGACCTTAGCGTTATACACTCATATCTCCATGCCCCATATCGTAGGGGCAGCTCTCCTTATATATGCCGTAATCAATAAAGATAAAAGAAAGATGATCCTGAAAACTCTTTCTTTCAGTTATCTGCTTTTTTTACCGTGGATGATACATATACTAATAAATTATGGGGAGATGACTTCAGAGACATTCGGAACTATCTTGCAGAGTGAAATTCATCTAAT
>QMUN01000023.1 GCA_003660605.1 Thermococci archaeon | reverse complement strand
TAAAATTACCTTCAGACGAGATGATACTGAAAATTTTGGAAAATAGCGGTATAAACTATAAGGATATACGCAGATCCAAACAATGATCCTTTCCTTGCAGGAGGACTATTGATGAGTAGCCTTTATAAAACAAAAGATTTCAGTTATATCATGGAAGAAAAAATAAAAGAAGTTCTGGAAGAAGTGAGACCATCGCTGAAAAGAGATGGAGGAGATGTCGAGTTTGTGAGATACAATGACGGCATAGTAGAACTTAAACTTAAAGGTGCATGTGCAGGATGTCCTCTTTCACAGTTGACCATAAAGAGCTATATAGAAGTACTACTGAAAGAGAAGATACCTGAAATAAAAGAAGTGAAAGCTGTTTAGAGAGGATTTTCCATTATTTCTCTCATTTTCTCTATATCTCTATAGATAGGGCGATCTTTCTCCATGAAAGGAATTTTTTCTCTTATTTTTTTATGAATTTTTTGTATTTCACAACTTGGCTTGTATTTTAAGAGATCTATTCCCTGGGATGCTGCTAAAAACTCTATTGCTACTATATTTTTTACATTCTGCAAAATTTCGTAACACTTTCTTGCCGCAATCGTACCCATGGAGACATGATCTTCTTGATCTGCAGAGACAGGTATCGAGTCTACAGAAGCGGGATGTGCTAAAATTTTGTTCTCAGAAACAAGAGAAGCTGCGGTGTAGTGTGCTATCATAAATCCTGTATTTAATCCCGAGTTTTTAGCCAGAAATGGTGGAAGTTCTGACAGATGGGGATTCATAAGTCTATTTATTCTTCTCTCCGAAATGCTCCCTATCTCCGATAATGCTATCCCCAGAAAATCCATTGCTAAAGCTATTGGCTGTCCATGAAAATTACCACCTGTTAGAGGAGAATCAAAGATCAGAGGGTTGTCTGTAGCCGAGTTTAGTTCTATATTAACTATACTCTCAGCATACTCTATAGTCTCCAGCGAAGGTCCCAAAACCTGAGGGATACATCTCAGAGTATAAGCATCCTGAACTTTCTCGCAGTGCCTGTGACTCAGTATATTTTCGCTTTCCTTAAGAAGATACATCATTTTTTTGGCAACTGCTATCTGTCCCTTGTGAGGTCTTACTTTCTGTATCTCTTTCAGGAAAGCCCGATCTGTGCCTCTTAAAGCTTCTAAGCTCATGGCAGCAGCTTTCAAAGCGTTATCAAAGAGTATCTTGGCATCATAGATGCATAGAGCGGCTATCGCTGTCATTATCTGCGTACCGTTTATCAAAGCCAGTCCTTCCTTTGCTTTTAACTCTATCTTTTCTATACCAGCTGCTTTTAAAGCATCTTCAGCTTTCATCAGTTTACCGTTATGAAAAGCATCACCTTCGCCCATCAAGACAAGAGCTATATGTGCCAATGGAGCAAGGTCTCCAGAAGCACCTACAGATCCTTTTTCAGGGATACATGGAGTAATATCTTTGTTTAAAAGTGAGATCAATCGCTCTATTAATTCATATCGAACACCGGAATACCCCTTTGCCAGAGAGTTAGCCCTTAAAAGAATTGCAGCCCTGACAAACTTTTCACCGAGATAATCTCCAACACACGTAGAATGACTTCTTATAAGATTCTTTTGCAACTGATCTATCTGATCTTTATGAATAAAAACATTGCAAAGCTCTCCCAATCCTGTTGTTATGCCATAAGCCACTTTTTCTTCTTTTGCGTATTCTTCTACAATCTTTCTGCTTCTTTTTACTTTATTTTTTACAGTTTCATCTAACTCCACTCTTTCCTTTAGACATGCTACCTTATAAACATCTTCTATTGTCAACGATTCTCCATCTATCAACATATCAATCAGGTATTTTTACATTCTTTTCTTTTGCAGTTTTTACTGCTTTCTCATATCCTGCGTCAACATGTCTCGCAATGCCAATACCAGGATCCACTGTTAAGACTCTCTCCAATCTTTTTTCTCTTTTCTTTGTACCATCTGCTACTATGACAAAACCTGCATGTAACGATCTTCCTATCCCTACTCCTCCTCCATTGTGGAAAGATACCCATGAAGCACCGCATGCTGTGTTCAATGCAAAGTTCAGTAGAGGCCAGTCTGCTATGGCATCGCTGCCGTCTCTCATGTCCTCAGTTTCTCTATACGGGGAAGCTACGCTTCCACAATCTAAATGATCTCTCCCTATAACAACAGGTGCTTTTATTTCTTCATCTGCCACCATGTTATTTATCATTATACCAGCTTTTGCTCTATCGCCGTATCCAAGCCAGCAAACTCTCGAAGGAAGTCCTTCAAAAGGAACTCTTTCTTTCGCCAGTTTCAGCCACCTTGCAAGTACCTTGTCATCCGGGAAGAGTTTTAGAAGTGCTTCATCTATCTTATAGATATCGTTGGGATCGCCAGAGAGAACAGCCCATCTGAATGGGCCTCTACCTTCGCAGAACAATGGTCTTATGTAAGCAGGTACAAATCCAGGATATTTAAATTTGCCGTTTTTGTCTTTTATTTCAACTCCAGCTTCTTCAGCTCTCTCTCTCAGATTATTTCCGTAATCAAAAACTATAGCTCCTCTTTTCTGCATCTCGAGGATAGCATTTACGTGTTTCTTTATAGATTCTAAAGCTCTTCTTTTATACTCTTCTGGATTTTCTTCTCTAAGCTTTAAAACTTCTTTTAAATCTCCTATTGGTATATACTGATATATATCATGAGCAGGCGTTTGATCAGTCACAAAATCTGGTATTATACCTCGTTTCACCAATTCGGGGTGTACCTCCGCAGCATTACCTACAAGACCAATAGAAAGAGGGACACCTTTTTTCTTTGCTTCCAGAGCCCAATTTATAGCTTCGTCAATGCTATGAGTCATTTTATCACATGATTTTTGTTCTATCCTCTTTTTAATTCTTTCTTCTATTACTTCAACATCAATAATGACTCCTTCGTTCATAGTAGCGGCTAAAGGCTGCGCGCCGCTCATATTTCCCATCCCCGCTGTTAAAACGAGTTTTCCTTTCATAGATCCAAATTTTTTAGCTGCTGCCGCATAAGTTTCGTAAGTCCCCTGC
This sequence comes from Thermococci archaeon, assembly GCA_003660605.1. Taxonomy (GTDB): domain Archaea; phylum Methanobacteriota_B; class Thermococci; order Methanofastidiosales; family B48-G16; genus B48-G16. The sequence goes on along the minus strand of QMUN01000023.1, from coordinate 5,441 downwards.
TGGATCCCCTGTGTTCCTATATATATCCAGCTTCCAGCGGTCATCTGCCCGTACATTATGAGTCCCATCTCGTCATATTTATTGAAATTCTCCTGTGTTGACCATCTGGGAACTATGTTCGAGTTTGCGATAATGACTCTCGGGGCTTCTTCATGAGTTTTTGCGATATAAACAGGTTTTCCAGATTGCACACATAATGTTTCGTCAGGATCTAAATTCTTCAAAGCTCTTACTATTCTGTTGTATTCTCTCCAGTTTCTTGCAGCTCTTCCACTTCCCCCATAAACTATAAGCTCATTCGGCTCTAGAGCCACGTCAGGAGAAAGATTATTCATAAGCATTCTCAAGGCAGCTTCTGCATCCCACGTTTTACAGTGCAACTCTTTCCCTATGTAAGGTTTTATATCTCCCTTAGGTTTTTCTTCATAATACATCGGTCTCATGGTATTACATCTCCTTTGTGGTGTTAAAAAATTTTTGGTTTCAAAATATCTTTCTTCCAAATGTTAAAAAGCCCGTATGCCCTACCATTAGAGTTTTGGGTCTCGTTCCCAATTTTTTGGACTCATATTCTCTTAAAATGCATTCTATTGTTTTTATTTTGAAATAATCTTTAGCCTTTTCTCTGAACCTCAACATTTGTTCAATAGAAGGCGTATATGCAAAAATAAAGCCGCCGAATTTCAGAGAATCGTAAGCGTTTTCCACAACTTTTTCAGGTTCTGGTATGTCCAAAGCTACAAGATCTACATTTTTTTCTTCTATTCCACCATATATATCCTTCATTTTTATAAAAACGTTATCTATTTTGTGTTCTTTGATGTTTTTCTCGGCTATCTCTGCGAAATCTTCTCTGATCTCGTAACTGTATATCTTTCCGGGATATATCACATTAGCCAAAAAAATTGTCAGTGCTCCAGATCCTATGCCCCCTTCAACAACTTTGTCTCCTCTGTTCAATCCTGTAATAGCCACGATCATTGCAGCATCCTTCGACTGAATAATCTGAGGCATTTTCCTCATCTTTTCTATATAATCTATGAAGGTAGGTTTTAAGACTATAAACTCGTCACCTCTGTGAGTTTTTATCTTTATTCCATAATCCTTTCCCACCACTTCATTGAGATCTAACACTCCGTAGTGAGAATGAAATTTACCTCTGCATTTTACCATATATTTTTTCCCCTTTTTGTCAATGAGCAGTATATTGTCCTCTTCTGAAATCATATGTAAGACTCCGTTAAATTTATATATTCAATCTACGAGTCGAGACTATAAAAATTTAAGGAGAGATAAAGATGTTCGAAGAGATAATGGATAGGATAGATGTTACAAAATATTCTTACAGGAAGTTAATGTTAGTTCCGCTAATCATTCTGATCATTGCCCTGCTTCTCCTGAGTACCAACTACCTTCGTTTGGGAAGACCTTTGAATTATGGTATGGAACTTGAAGGTGGAACAACAGCATATATACAAAATGTCACTCTAGACATAAAAGTTCTTGAAGATGATCTCCAAAAGAACTTCAGTGATTCTGAGATCACTGTCAGAAAATCTGGTACAGAGTATAGGGTAGAGGCTCCGGCTTCAATAGATTCTGTGGAGCTGAAGGATTTTATTGTATCCAAATACCCCAATGCAAAGGTAAGCATTCAGTATATGGGGCCGACTCTCGGTAGCGATCTGAGGACGCAGGCTGTGAGAGCATTGATTTATGCATTCATAGGGATGGCGATCGTTGTATTTATAGTTTTCAGGATACCCTACCCGACGATAGCTGTAATCTTTTCAGCTTCTTCAGATATAGTCATTACAGCATTCTTGATGTATCTCTTAGGTATAAAACTAACACTTGGTACAATAGCAGCATTACTCATACTTATAGGGTATTCAGTTGACAGCAACATCCTTCTCACGACAAAATGCCTAAAAAGGAGAGGAGAAACAAATGAAAGAATACGAAATGCTATGAAAACAGGATTGACAATGACATCAACAACTATTGCGGCCATGGTAGTTATGTTTGTAGTTTGTATTCAGACTCCTATCTTAAAAGATATGGCAGCTGTATTAACGTTGGGACTTGTCATCGATATTATGAATACGTGGATGTTCAATGCTGGCATTTTAAAGTGGTATCTCCTTAAAGAATCTTCTAAAAAGAAAAGATTTAAAGCAGGAGGGAGATAAAAATGAGATCATCGATTTTTAAAGACTTCCGTGTTATTATATTAATTCTTGCGATTGCAGGATCTTTAGTTGCCATATCCCCTCATTATGAAGAAGGATCTTTGAAAACAAATTTAAAGTTAGGATTGGATTTTGTAGGTGGATCATCCATACAACTGAAGTTAGAAGGATGCATGGTGGAAATCCAGAGTAGCAAAGAAAAAATTATCGGTCATGAGTTAGGCGATAAATATCACTTCTCAAATTCCGGGGACGATTTTGTCGAGTTTACATGCGAGGATGAAAACGCCACAGTGATAGAAGATTTAAAGAAACTCGGGTATGGAACACCAACTCTTGAAGGCAACTTAATTAAATTCAACATAACAGACATTGGAGCAACTATAATATATCTTGGAAAAAAGACAGAATATGAGATTTTACTTCTTGAAGAAGAACCACCTAAGTATGAGATAAGGGGTGCTATTTTAACAGAAGAAGAAAGAAAAGGATTAACAGATGAAGAAATAAAAGCGAAATCGGAAGAAAAATTAAGAGGATATCTAAATGAAGTTGAAGCAGTTCTGATAAGTTATGAAGATCGTGTATCCTCATTTACAACAAAACAGACAAAAGATATCATCAGCACGAAGTTGAATTATGTGGGCTTAAAAGATATAAAGGTGAGAATATGGGGTGAGGATTATATACTGATTGATCTTGCTGGAATGCCTTTGGAGGAGGCGAGAGATTATGTAGCAGAGCCAGGAAAGTTTGAAATCAAGATTTTCGTTAATGAAACAGAAACAAAGCTGATCTGTACGGGTGCTTCAATAAAGAGGGTCAGTTCTTACAGTAGAGACACAATGACTGGAACATGGCAGGTACCCTTTGAACTCACAAATGAGGCATCTGATATATTCAGAGAAATGTGTATCGAGTATGGAGCTGCAGACAATCCAGAAGCACATCCAATAGCGATGTATCTTGACGATGAAGAAGTATTTAAAGCTCCTCTGAGTTCCTCACTGGCTATGGATATAAAAAATGGTGTATGGAGTGGCGGAGGTCTAGAGGCGAGTATGGGAGGTGACGATGAAGAATCAAGATTGAGAGCCAAGGAATTGGAAACTCACCTCAGAGCAGGGGCTCTTCCTGTAAAACCAGTAATCATGAGCGAAGGATACATAGATCCAGTTCTCGGAAAGAATTTCCTTAAACAAGTTTTCATTGCAATAATTCTCGCAATAGTAGCTGTTGGATTTATAGTTTACGTAAGGTACCATGAAAAAAAGATCGTAATACCCATGTTGATTACGGGATTCAGTGAAACATTCATAGTTTTAGGTGTAGCAGCATTGATCGGACATCAGTTAGATCTGCCTTCATTGGGCGGTATAATTGCAACGCTGGGAACAGGTGTCGATCAATTAGTTATTATTACAGACGAAGTCTTAAGAGGCGAGGCTGTATCGCGAAAGAGTCTGGCAAAAAGGGTATCAGCAGCATTTGCAATTATTTTTGCTTCAGCTGCTACAACTGTGATTGCGATGACGCCATTAGCGTACATGCAATTAGGCGTGCTGAAAGGATTTGCTGTGGTGACAATAATCGGAATATTTGTGGGTATTTTTATAACAAGACCTGCATATGGAAATATAATAAAGAAGATATTAGGTTGATAAAATGTATATAGTAGTAGTTGGAGGAGGCAGGATAGGTTTTAACCTTTCCAAACTTCTTGTAAAGGCGGGACATGAAGTGACAGTAATAGAAAAAGAAAGGGAAAGATCTAATTTTATTGCAAACGAGATAGATGCTCTTGTTCTGAATGAAGATGGAACTACTATAAAAGCTTTGGAAGAGGCAAATATAGAGGATGCCTATGCGTTGGTGGCATTAACTAAGAGAGATGAGATAAATCTCATGGCATGTCTTCTTGCAAAGGATTACGGTGTCCCAGTTGTCGTGGCAAGGATATCTGATCCTGAGAACAGCGAAGTTTTCAGGAAGCTCGGTGTCAGTGCTGTCGTTTCTCCAGAGCTTACAACTGCCATTCACATAGAAAAGCTTATAATGAGGCCAGATGTGATAGATCTTACTGTCGTTGCGAAAGGACAGGCAGAGATTCTGGAGATGATAGTAAGTGAAAACTCGCCAGTGGTGGGGAAAAAACTGAAGGATATATCTCCAAGAGACTTCGTAGTTGTAGCTGTTTACAACAAAGAGGGGGATCTGACGATACCAAAGGGTAATACCCAGATCAACGAAGGTAACAGGGTATTGGTACTGGCCAAAACGAGAGTTGTACCCCTCGTGAAAAAAATGTTTATGGAGTGATTTTGTGGAAGATGCTGTCAAAACTATACGAGAGATTGAAGAAAAAGCCAAAAAAAGAGTAGAAGAAGCTGAAAGAAGGATAGAACTGGAGCTGAACAAGGTTCAGAAAAAAACTGAAGAGATTATGTTTAGATCTATGGAAGAAGCTAAAAAAGAGGTAGAGAAATTAAAAGAACAGAAAATAAAAGAAGCTCAGAGAATTTCTGATAAGATAAAGGAAGAGAGCGATGAACAGGTAGAAAAAATACAAAAAACAGCAGAAAAGAACTGGGAAAAGGCGATAAACTATTGTCTGAAAGAAATAACACAAAGGTGAAACGATGTTTCTGCCCCAAAGGATGGATAAAATTCTTATTGTATCCTTAGATGAGTATAAGAGTAGAATAATAAAATATTTTCATGAAAAAGGGGTAATGCAGGTCATATCCACTGATTTGAATAAGGATTTTCCTTTAGAATTGTCAAAAGATATAAATTCACTTCTTGTAAAAATAGAGAGAATATTTGAAACTTTTTCTCTTGTAAAGGAAGAGAAAACTAAAAAAGAACAGATGAAAACCTTTCTGGGAGAGTATCTAACATACAGGGAAGAAGAAAGACAAAAATTTCCAGAGTTTAGAAGATTTTTGGAGGAACATTCCGGAGAAATAAATGAAGTATATAAGTGTGTAGAGAATCTTTCAGCAAAGATAAGCAAAGATAAGGAAAAAATAGAGTATTTGCAGAGTGAATATGAGTTGTTATCAAAAATAGAGTTTGATATTGATTTAAGATATTTAGGAAGAGATAAATTTATTTTTATCTGTATAGGGGAGCTGAAAGGGGACATAGAAGATGAAGAGATAGTACTTTATAAAAAAGAAGACTATGTTTTGGTCATATCACCTACGGATAAGGTAGATAAGGTTTTAAGAAATGTAGATATTATAG
>QMUN01000022.1 GCA_003660605.1 Thermococci archaeon | reverse complement strand
TACTCTCATTTTCATTCCTCCTTTAACGTTAAAGGTAATAGTTCTTCATACTGTTTATATATAAAGTTTACGGTTTGGGCTCTTGTGCTGTCGAGTTTCCTCTATATCACATCACTCTTTGGTACAAGATCAGGACCCCACAATGCAAAAACTATTACACCTATCATCCCGATAATAAAAGCGACATAAAACGTTATTTGAGGTTCTATCGTCCACAGTAGCCCGCCTATTAAAGAAGCTGGAAATACGACCAGTCCTCTGATAAGATAATACATTCCCACAGCCCTTCCCCTGCACGTAGGGGAAGATAGATCAACGATCATGGCTTTACGCGCAGGTTCTCCTATCTCTCGCAGTCCTGCGATGATAAACGCAGGGAAAAGCCAGATTAAAGAAGGTACAACACTCAAACTCAGTGGAAAAAGAGCAAAAAAAGTGAAGGTGAGTAGTACAAAAGGTTTACGATTTGTCCTGTCTGCCAGTTTTGCTATAGGGATGTAAACTATAATGGATGTCAGCATCCTTACCGATATCAGCTGTCCGAACTGGAACTCACTGCCCCCCAATGTATTGATTATATAAAGAATTATAAAAACCTTCGGAATGCCAGCAGCCCAGCGTGCTAAACAATCAGTTAATAGGAGTCTTTTCAATGCTGGAGACATATTTCCCCATATATCTCCAAGACTTTCCTTTTTATATCTCAGTTTTGTTTTTTCGATATAATAATGTTTAACTACGAAAATAGATAAAAATGCTAGGAATAGTGTAACTATCAATCCTAAATGTATACCCGAGATCAGACCTATTCTTCCCATAATCCAGCCTCCAAGAAGAGGTGCTATTACTATTGGGATTCTCTTTAAGATAGATTGCATCCCAAAGCTTATCGCTCTTCGATTTTGTGGAAGATTGTCGCCTATAATAGCGAATATCGCGGGGCTTGTGAGACTGCTCCACGCCATCACAAAAAATATTCCTATAAGTATCCAGTGCCAGTTTGGAGTAAAGAGATATATGACATATCCAAAGATTGAGAGAAGAGCAAAAAGTATCAATGCTCTGCGTCTTCCCATACGATCAGCTAACCACCCTCCGGGATATTGATATACAGCATCAAGCAGCTCTTTTAAAGATCCGTAAATTGCTATGATCAATACGCTCGCTCCCAGTGCCTCCAGATATTTGGGAACAAATTGGATCCAGAGTTCTTCGCCCATTCCCAAAACAAGGATGACAGTAAACAGTATGATAACATTATGTTTTAAGCCAAGCCAGTCTCGAATTGTGTTTCTATCCATCTTTTATCCCTTTCATCTTTAATTCTGGTAGTCTATATATGTTTTTCCAAAACATTTTTATACTTCGGAGGTTCTTATTACAAAAGGATCTATGATGATATCGACAGCGTCTGATTTGATGATGACAGATGGGCGGGCTGATGATCTCTGTTCTGAGAAAGCTATATAAATAGTGGATTCCTACTAATTTGAAGAGGAGATGTTATGGAAAAAGAAGAGTTCCAGATAAAGTTAAAAATCCCGGAGTTTGTAAAAATTCTGGATGAAACTGTTAGGACAGAAGTTCTAAAAGAGACTGAGAAAAGAATTAAACCGAATATTGAAAAAGAATTTTATGTGACAGCTAAAGAAGTTATCTCCGAGAAACTGGAGATTTTGGAAACTCCTAAAAAGGTTTCCAAAGAAAAGAAACCTTCGCCATCAAAAAAGGAGGAAACATTATTGGAGAAAACAAAACACTGCCCAAAATGTGGAAAGGAGATAGATGCAGCTGCAAAATTCTGTAGATTCTGCGGAGCAAAACTTTAAGGAGGGAGAAATATGAATATGAAAAATAGAGATATCATTTCCATCAGGGACATGACAAAAGAGGATATAGAATACATCCTCAAAAAATCTGAAGAGATGGAAAAAAATATGAAAAAAAATAAAAATCTATTAAACGGGTATGTGCTGTCAACATTATTTTTTGAGCCTTCTACAAGGACAAGACTCTCTTTTGAATCTGCTATGAACAAACTTGGTGGAAGGGTGATAAGTGTTGCACAGCCAAAGGCTTCTTCTGTAGCAAAAGGAGAAACACTGGCAGACACCGTAAAGACAGTGGAACAGTACAGCGATGTTATAGTGATGAGGCATCCCAATGAAGGAGCTGCAAGACTTGCTGCAGATGTTGTAGATATTCCTATTATAAATGCGGGGGATGGAGCCAATCAGCATCCTACACAGACACTGCTCGATCTCTATACGATAAATAAAGAGTGTGGAAAAATAGATGGGTTGAGTATAGCGATGATGGGAGATCTGAAATACGGAAGGACTGTACATTCTCTGGCAACTGCACTGGCGTATTATAACGTGAAATTAATTTTTATTACACCAGAAGAACTTAAAATGCCTTCAGAAATAAAAAAATACCTTAAAAATAAGGGTATTCCCTACAGAGAAATCTCTGGTATTGACGAGATAGGAAAAGCTGATGTTTTATACGTTACACGAATACAAAAAGAGAGATTCCCTGATCCTGCTGATTATGAAAAGGTAAAGGGGATTTATAAAATCCTTCCTGAGACTCTGGACATTCTGGGAAACGCAAAAATAATGCATCCTTTGCCGAGAGTGGATGAGATATCACCAGAGATCGATAAATCAAAAAATGCTATTTACTTTAGACAGGCGAGAAATGGGATACCAGTAAGAATGACTCTTTTGAGCCTGGTTCTGGGGGAGATGGAATGAAAAAGGAATTAAAAGTATCAGCTATAAAGAATGGGACAGTGATCGATCATATAAGACCTGGAAAAGCTTTGGAAGTTGTCAGACTTTTGAATCTTGAAAACTACGAAGATTCTGTGACTGTAGCCATGAGTGTACGTAGCAGCCTGCATAAAACGAAAGATATAGTGAAGATTGAGAATAGAGAATTGTCTGAAGATGAAGTTAATGAGATAGCTTTAATAGCACCGGAATCTACGATAAATATTATAAAAGACTATGAGGTCGTAGAGAAAAGAAAAATAGAACTTCCAGATGTGATAAAAGGCATTCTCACCTGTATGAATCCAAATTGTATCTCGAGAAAAGAAGGCAGTTCAAAGTTCATAGTTGAAAAGAGGGAACCTGTAGTTCTCAGATGTTATTACTGCGAGAGGCTGATGGAAGAGGGCGAGATCCTGAAGAGATTGAGGATATGAAAAAGATTTTTTTATTTTTTATAATTTTGTCAATTCTTTTAATACCCTTACATTGTGAATTGCCTGACCTGGAGATTACAGAAGATAACATAAAATACGAAAATCTTGTTTCAGGTATGACAGGAAAGATCTATGTGAACATAGAGAATAAAAGCGATGTAGATCTGTATACAGTCCCTATGAAATATGCTCTTAAAGATCTGGGAACAAACGTAATCGTTTATCAAGATGAGATAACAAAAGACTGTCTGGCGAATTGGACGACAACTGTAACTATCTACTGGGGAAATCCTACTTACGGGAATTATCTTTTTACTGTAATAGTTGATCCTGATAATACGATCGAAGAAAGTGATGAAACAAACAACGCTGTAGAAAAAATCCTACATGTCTCGGCTTCAGATCTTACTGTCACAGATATAACATTCTCCAATCCAACTCCAAAGATAGATGAAGAGATAAGAATAATTGCAGAGGTAAAGAATATTGGAGAAGCCTCCACAATTAAATCCTTTAAAGTAGGTTTTTACGAAGGCGAAAGTTTATTGAGTGAAGAAGAAATAGAAAAACTTGATCCCGGAGCATTTAAATCAGTTTTCACGTACTGGACTCCAAAACTAGAGGGGGAAATGGATATTATCGTGAAAGTTGACAATAGAGAAGAGATAGAAGAGACGGATGAGGAAAATAACTCCGTAACACACAGTATAACTGTAGAAAAACTGAAAGTCTTTATACTTTCCAATGCAATAGACTGGGGCTTGCAGGGAGAGGCTCTTAAAGTTTTTTTGGAAAGCAATAGAATAGATGCCCAGAGGATATTTCCAAGTAACTTCGATTCTTATAAAAATGAGGCGATAATAATAATTTTAGGAGGACCAGATGCCTATTCTGGAGTAGGGTATATAGTTACCCAGGTTTTAGATGGCAGTTCTATAAACTACCTCAGGACTGAAGGTGCATATAACGTATTTTTGGAGAGAGATATTTTCACGGCAAAGCAATTGATCATTGTCATGGCAGGTAACGATAGAGATCTTACGGCAAAAGCTGTTGTTGAAAATAAAAATCTTATTCTAGATTATATAAAACCTTAGACTATGCAAGCGAAAACTTTATATACAAGTATTTCCTTGTATAGTTATGTTGAATAGATCTAGGTCCACAGAAGTGGCAATTACAGGTGTAATGACAGCTTTAGTTTGTGTGGGCACAATTCTCATAAGGATCCCCATACCTCAAACTAAAGGATACATAAACATCGGAGACTCGATGATCTTTTTTTCTGCCTTATGTTTTGGGTTCAGGATAGGTGGATTTGCAGGAGGTATTGGCTCTGCTCTGGCAGATATAATTGGCGGATTTGGAAACTGGGCACCTTTTACCCTGATAATAAAAGGTGTGGAAGGAATTATAGTGGGTAAATTAGCTAAAAAAAGCAAAATACTCGCGTTAGTTATAGGAGGATCTGAGATGATACTTGGATACTTCATAGTAGAGTTATTTCTTTATGGATATGGAGCCGCTGTGGCTGAACTTCCAGGCAACATCTTTCAGGCTGGATTTGGTATATTATTGGCGATACCGCTGTACAAAGCTGTGAGCAAAATACTCACAAATGAGTAGAATTGGAAAACTTTTTATACCTCATTTCCACTCTTTCCTCATGAAAAAGATCAATGAAATTACGATCATAGCTTTATTTGCCGCAATGTCTACTGTACTTGAGCTATCTCCTATAAAGATAGCAACGCAGTGGGGGATGAAGATAGACCTTGTGGCAGTTCCTATACTGATAGCTTTCTTTCTCTTTGGATTCAGAGTGGCATTGGAGACGAGTATTATCATGTTTTTTGCGATCTCTATAATATCTCCCACAGGTTTCATTGGTGCCACAATGAAATGGATGGCTACTGTTCCAATGTTTATAGTTCCAACTCTGATGACTCTAGAATTCAGAGGAGAGAGGGAACTGAAACAGAAATTACTGACTCTATCTGGGATTTTGATCAGCATAATAGCATTGATAATGCTGTTTGGCACCCTTTTTGTTCTTTTAAAAGATAAAGAGATAATATCTCACCTGTTAGTAGCAATATCCTGTATAACATTTTATCTCAGTTTCTGGCTCCTCACAAGGAATTATGAATTTAAGAAGCTGGGATCATTCAAAAATATTTATTTCATCACCGCAACACTTATTTTAGCTATAATAGTGAGAGGAATCACGACAACGGTGATAAACTACTACTTTGCAATACCCACATTCTTTGGTATGTCAACAGAGGATGCTATCAACTGGATACCGTGGTATATCATAGTGGGACTCAATGCAATACAGGGTATTATTGATGTTGGAGGGGCATGGACACTTGCTTTTAAAACAGGAATCTCCAAATTTTTTAGATAAATTTTTATATTGATGTTCCTTTTTTATGTCAAGCCTTGGTGGCTCAGTGGTAGAGCGCGCCCTTGGTAAGGGTGAGGTCGCGGGTTCAATCCCCGCCCAGGGCTTTTGAGTCACAAAGAATTATCCAAGTGCCCAATATTCTCTATTATTTTTCTGATTACATCCCATACTGTTCCCACACTTTTGATGTATACCTTCTCGTTGGGCGTATGAACATCTTTGATCTCAGGACCTATAGATGCTATTTGTAACTCCTGATCGAACTTTGAAAACAGTCCACACTCCAATCCCCCATGGATTATTTTTACAGAAACTTCGTTTTTTAAAATATTTTCATAAGAATTTTTTACCAAAGCTAAAAAAGGTGAACTTAGATCTGCTTGCCAGCCTGGATACGCTTTTTCCTGTATAACATTTGCATTGTACTTTTCCCCAAGTATTTTCAATTTTTTTCGAAGCTCTTCTAATTCTCTGTCTACCTGGCTTCTACTGCTCAAGAAGATCTCGATCTTATCTTCGCCACTCTTGACAACGGCAAGGTTATTTGATGTTTGGACTAACCCTTCCATCTCCTTACTGAAGGAAAGAGGTCCATGAGGAATTTCATTTAGAAGATTTAAAATAGAATCTGATTGTTCTCTAATGATAGCTTCTGTTTTACTTATTTCTGAGATAACTATCTTCATCTCAGGCTCATTTTTTTTATTTTTTTCAATGATCCTCATCTTCCAGTCTTCAAGGATTTTAACTGCCTCATCTATCTTTTCTTTCAGAACTAAAAAATCGCATACACACTCTCTTGGAATTGCGTTATGAACTGACCCACCGTTTATGCTGCTAATGAGTGTATCCATTTTATTCTTTAAATATAATACACCTTCGATAACAATTTTGATAGCGTTCAATCTCGGAAGATGGATATCTATTCCTGAATGTCCTCCTTTCAGTCCTTTTATTGATACTCTGATTCCTCTCCAGTTTTTCTTTTCTTCATGATCAACTGGTAGAATATAATGTGTGTCTCCTCCTCCCGCACTTCCAATAGTTATTTCTCCCAATGTTTCACTGTCAAGATTCAAAAGATATTTACCAGAAAAAAATCCTTTTTCCATATTAAAAACACCAGTCAGTCCCGTTTCTTCATCTACAGTGAAAACAACTTCTATGGGGCCATGTTTGATATCCGATATTAGAGCAGCCATGCCGTAAGCCATTCCTATCCCATTATCAGCTCCAAGAGTTGTTCCTTCTGCTGTAACATAATCATCTACGATCTTGATTTTTAAAGGATCATTTTTAAAATCTATTTCTGTTTCTGGCGTTTTCTGACAGACCATATCCATATGAGCCTGAAGAACTAAAGTGGGATAATCTTTACACCCTTCTGTTGCTTCTTTTTTCAAAAGAATGTTGCCTACACCATCTTCCCTAACAGAAATATTGTATTTCTTTGCCCAATTCTTGATCCATTTACGGATCTTCTCTTCCTTTTTAGAAGGACGGGGAACTTTCGTTATGTCCTCAAATATATTCCAGACAATTTTTGGTTCAAGTTCGTTTAAAACTCTTTTTTCCATAACTAGTCTCCGATCCAGTACCCCGTATACGTATAATCTTTCAGCATCTCTCTATCAGGATTTTGAGGCATCTCCTCGATACGACCTATAGGGATCATTGCCACGACCTCTACTTCGTCGGGGATGTTGTAGATTCTTTTGAGTGTTTTCTTGTCAAAATACTCGGAAAGAAGAGTTGTAGCTATCTCTATACAGCATGAGCCAAGATTTAACTCCCATGCAGCAAGCATCATATTCTGGGCTGCTAAACCGGCTTCGAATATATAAGATCTAGAAATTCTTGTATCTGCACAGATTAAAATTATGAATGGAGGAGTTTTTAACTGCTTTTCTAGGAGGTCTAACATATTTAAAATCTTCTTTTTGACAGCAAAAGGGTTTTCATAGTATTTATCCGCATCTTCTCTATTCAAAAGATCTTCAGCTTCTTTCTTATAAGCTTCAACGTACAGTCTTGCTACGGGCGCTCTTCCTTCCTCATTCGAAAGAACTAAAAATTTTAAAGGTTGCCTGTTACCTGCTGTAGGTGCCCACCTCCCCGCATCCAAAATCACTTTTATTGCTTCCGCCCTGACGTCTTTCTTTTTAAATTTTCTTATAGACCTTCTTCTTCTTATCACATCTATTACTTTCATAACAAACAATTCCTGAAAACTTAAAGATTTATCTTTCTACTTCTTCAACGTCTCTGTACCATTTTTTACTGTCGCCAACTCTGTTCCTCATCTTCCAGCCCATAGATTTCGGCTGTTTTTCTATAGCTTCCATCAGTTTATCTATCCTATCAATTACGATCTTTTTATTATCGTCTGTTAATCTATCATATTTTTCCGCAAAGTGCTTTATTTTTCCGAGATTCATTGTACCTGTTCTCCACCATCCCCAGTCACCTGAAAAGAGTTTGGCGATGTACTTCATATTTATAGTTTCCTTGTCATTATCGCCTACATCGTGTTCCCTGAACAGTATGATGCAGTCAATTATGTCCTTCTCATTTATTTCGACGATCTGGAGTTTCTCCAATAGCAGATCGGATAATGATATTGTAGGATGATCTATCTCCAATCTGTTTTTTAAGTTCAGTATGTGGCAAAATTTCAGTTCGTCAAGAAATACGTCCGAATGAATACCATTAGGATTATAAAATATCATCCTTTTTGAACCCATTCTCTTCATTATAGTTTTTAAAGCAAGGTCTTGTTCATATCCCAGATCCTTAAAAAGATCCTCTATCTTTTTCATGTCTTTATAGTGAGCCATAAAATCTATATCTGTAAGAACTCTGCCAAGATCATACTCCAGATACTTGTATTTGGGACATTTTGTCCTGAAAGCAATTGCTCCCAGTATCCTCATTGTTATGCCTCTCTTATCTGCCTCCCCTATTATTTCGTCTCTCATTTTAAAAAATTCTTCTTCCTGTTTTTT
>QMUN01000021.1 GCA_003660605.1 Thermococci archaeon | reverse complement strand
GTTTACAGAACAACGGGGGATGGAAAATTTTTACACGCAAATCCTGCGTTAGCTGCTATTTTAGAGTTTGAAAGCGTTGAAGATCTTATGAAAATCTCGGCATCAGATGTATATAATGATCCACGCGAACGCATTAACCAGATAAGACAATGGAAAACTACCAAGGAGATTATCTCCAACGAACTCAAATTTCGCACAAAAAAGGGTAGAGAAATTTGGATTCGAGATACTGGACGTGTTATTTTTGATGAGAATGGAGAGATTAGCCACATTGATGGGGTCATAGAAGATATCACTGACCGCAAAAAAGTAGAAGAACTCCTAAAAAAACAGAGAGAGGAACTCTCAGCCTTCGCACATACTGTTTCTCACGATCTGAAAAATTATATAGGTATTATCCGAAACAGTGCTCAATTCTCGCTTCTCAAAAAAGAATATGCAGAGAAGAATAATCAGAGAATAATCGATATAACAAAAAAGATGGAGAACTTTGTAAATCGACAACTTGAGCTTGCCGATGCAGGTAAAACAATAGGAGAGCTTGAGGAGATAGATCTCAACAAAATGATAGATGAAGTAAGGGAAACTTACAGTATTGAGATCCACAGAGGAGAGTTGTCAATGATTAAAGGCGATTCACTAAAACTGAAAGAGGTATTCCACAATCTCATTGACAATGCAATAAAACATGGAAAAGCTGATAAAATAGAGATATCCTCAATAAAGAAAAAAAATAGCTGCATTATCTATGTGAAGGATAACGGCAAGGGAATTCCAGAAGAAGATATAGACAAAATCTTTGATATGAGACACTCAAAGACAGGTACAGGATTTGGTCTTACCATTGCGAAGAAAATAATAGAAGCGCACGATGGTAGCATTTCAGTGAAATCCAAAGAGGGAAAGGGAACTACTTTTGAGATAGTGCTTCCGATTTAATAATAATGTTCTTTCCAGAACGGCTTCGCAATCACTTGGATGTAAGCAAAGCTTACATCTGTCTGTTGGCGAAAGAAAGGTGCGGGGGAGGGGATTCGAACCCCCGAACTCCTACAAGAATGGATCTTGAGTCCATCGCCTTTAACCAGGCTCGGCAACCCCCGCATGGAGTTCCAGATATTATTGATCTCTTATAGTTAAAAAATTTTTGGTTTGTATCTTTGAGAAGGTAAAAAGAAAAGGGGCGTTTTATATTTAAAAGAAAGAAAATTGATAATAAAAATCATATTGCAGTATATTTTTCAGTTGTTTCCTCATTGGCAGCTTTAATGTTTATACTATATGTGATTCCAGGCTCGATCTTGGAGACCGTGATCTCTATCTGACCTTCTTCATTAGAAGCTACCGGTCCATCTGTAAATATCGCAAACTCTCCATTACCACCTATGATGTAATCTGCTATAATATTTCCCGAATTGTCTTTTATGATTACTTGCAGTTCAGATACTTTAGAATTGTTATCCATATCGAGCTCTTCGTTGCCATTGTCGTTCATTAACGTGTATTCTGTAGCGTTTTTTATCATTATATAGAAAGTATTATTATCATTTGCAACATTTACTATCCGCAGTTTGCCTCCAATTGACCCTATTTCTTCTTCTATTCTTTTAATCTCTTTTTCCATTTCTTTGCGTTCTTTCTGACATGATGCAAAAGGAGATTTCTCCCATTCCTCTGCATATTTTGCCTCTTCCGGCAGTTCGATACTTATGGGTTTGTTGTAGTCTGTGAGAGTTGCAGTTATCTCTATATGTTCAGTAACTTTAATTTCCTCTTCTAAAAGTGTTTTCTCCAAGATCATATCGATCTTTGTAAGGACTTTCACAATTCTCAGATCTTTTTTAGATACCCAGTAGTATACTTCACAATCTTCTATCGCTTCCTCAATCTCTTCTAGACCTATCTCTGACAATCCAAGTTCTTCATAGAGAGCCTGTGTTTTAGCAAATGACCCTGCCAGCTCGCTTAAGGTCGGATCAAGGCTTATACAATAAACATATTCTCCATCAAGGGTTTCCTCCTTCATCTCCAGTATCTCTGAAGCGTTGAACATCTCTCTAAGTGCTTCTGTCTGATCCAATACAGGAGATTCTTCCAGCTCTTTTTTGTACCACTCACCGAGTGTTTTTATGTAGAGGGTATTCTCCATTAAATACATCTCCTGTTTCAATGTAGAACTTATCGAATCCTCGCCCATGCTCATACTCATCTCTGAGCTATGTTTTTGTTTTGCATTTTCCAAATCGTATTCACTGTCCATCATTATGATCATTTTCATTGTTTTTTCTTCTCCTTCTATCTCTCCAGTCATATCCATAACCATTTCCGTCTTCATTTTATATGTATCCACATTTTCATAGGCTTCGACAACCTTTTCCTTTATGTTTGCTTTTGTGACTTCTTCCGTAGTTTTTTCTCCACACATCGCTACAAAAACGAAAATGAAGATTACTACCCCAACTATCCCCATCTTTTTCAATTTTATCACCAGATCTAATTGGAACATTCTGTTTATAAATCTTTGGATATGTGGTGCATGACAGGAACATCCACTCATGATCAAAGATGCTTGATAAAACCTTCTTTCATCAGAAACTTTGTTTCATCTCTTGCTCTTTTTATTATCTCCTCTGCTGATTTTAACAACTCTTTTTTCGATTTCTTGACTCTCGCCACACCATCTTTTACCGCCTGTGTGCCAACAGCCGCAGCCTCTCGTGGAAAGACCTCCCATTCGTCCATCGTGGGAACTATGTAATCTTCTGTTAATCCTTTATCTTCCGCAGTTTTTGCAAGCTCGTATGCAGCAGCAAGACACATCTCGTCTGTTATCGTTCTGGCTCTTACATCCAGTGTTCCTCTGAATATTCCTGGGAATCCGAGAGAGTTGTTTATCTGGTTTGGAAAATCGCTGCGACCAGTAGCTACTATCCTTGCACCAGCTTCCTTAGCTTCCCACGGCCATATCTCTGGTACAGGGTTTGCGGATGCGAATACAATAGCATCATCTGCCATTCCACGAACATCTTCCTTTTTTATGACACCTGGACCTGGTCTGGATGCAGCTATAACTATATCCACATCTTTTAAAGCTTCTTTTATTCCGCCAATTCTCTGTCCTCTGTTTGCATTTATGCACATATCCCATTTATATGGATTGAAATCTTTTTGCGATTCTATATCTTTTCTTTGCGTATTCAGGATACCCTTTGAATCCACCATGATAATATTCCCTTTTTCAGCTCCTGCCTTTATCAAAACTCTTGCTATAGCAATATTGGCAGCTCCAGCCCCCACCATTGCAATGGAAGCTTCATTTAATTTTTTACCCACAAATTTAAGGGCATTTATAGCTCCTGCAACTTCTATTGTGGCAGTACCCTGCTGATCATCGTGCCATACGGGAATATCCATCTCTTTTCTTAATTTTTCAAGGATGTAGAAACATTTTGGTTTTTCTATGTCCTCGAGATTTATCCCTCCGAAGGATGGCTTGAGAAGTTTGACAGTTTTTATGAATTCTTCAGGATCTTTTGTGTCCAGACATATGGGAAATGCATCCACACCTCCTAAATATTTGAAGAGAAGAGCTTTTCCTTCCATGACGGGAAGAGCAGCTTCAGGTCCTATATCTCCAAGACCGAGAACTCTTGTTCCGTCAGAGACGATGGCTATGGTGTTCCATCTATTCGTCAATTCAAACGATTTTTCCTTGTCTTTTTTTATTATTTTGCACGGCTCAGCGACCCCAGGAGTGTACCAGATAGCAAAATCATTGAAATCTCGAATGATACATTTGGAGACGATCTCTATCTTTCCTTTATAAAAAGGGTGCAGTTTTAAAGCATCTTCTCCAGGTTTCCTTGCCTTTTTTAAAAGTTTTTCTTCGTCCATGCATTGTATTTTGACTTGCTATAAAAAAGGTTTTGTTAGTTAATTTTTAATATGCGAGAAACAATTAAGATCAATGACAAGACTTCAGGAAAAGAAAATGCTTCTTGATAAATACTTCAGAGTAAATGAAAAAACTGAGTATTTATTGAGAAAAAGATTACATCTGGATTTTAATTTGGATAATATTAAACATGTGACCGATGAAGAACTTTCAGATCTTTTTGAAGATCTGAAAAAATATAATATACCGAAAGACAATTTTTATGGACAGTACTATACAGTGACAGATGGAAATTTCAGTTTAAGGCCTTCTTGGGATGAAATGAAGGAAAGGATTTTGGAATGTGTTTACAGTGAAGAAGGGGAGAAAGTTTACAAAGTTTTAAGACTTTTAGAGAGAAAGACAGATTATGCACTCATAAAAACTAAGGTTTTCAACTGCAGAAAAGCGTTGGATATGTTACTGGGGAGAGATATAATAAAGAAAGAGTTTTCTCAGGGGAGAACTGTGTATTATCTCCGAGATGAAATTAAATTTTTAGTAAAGAATATTTTGTATAGAGTAAACTTAACAGAAGAAACAAAAATAAAGTCTAAACTGGCAAAAGAAGAGTTAATGGAAATGAGGAGGATGGATCTTGAGTTTGAAAACTATCTATCAGAGATATCAGACTATGAAAGAGTTGATCTCGATTTTCTTCTGGATTATTTAAAAAAAAGCTTTGGAGAGTTGTATTTCGATATCTTTTTAAGCATCATACAGCAGTATTCTTTATCTGATGTGAATATAATTAATTCATCCAACGAAACTGTTATGAAAACAGGATTCAATCTGGCTTTTTTTGGGGATCCGGGAACGGGAAAGACATTTGCCATAGATACTATAATCAGAGGAGATGAAACTAAGAATATTCCCCCTCATGGAATTCCTGGGAGAAACAGGTACTGCGGAGGAATGACAGCAGCACGTTTTATAAGAATCGGAGAGGCGTATCAAAACAGAAAATTCAATTTCATTATTCCGGAGTTTAATGACTGGTTTAAATACAGAGGAATGGTGGAACCCATGAAGTTGGCAATGGAACAGAAAGAGATAAAGTATGAGATAAAAGACGAGGTCGTAGGCCCCTATAAATTTGAATCTTTCTTTACGGTTAATTACAATACAAAGATATCTGGAAAAAACTATAAAATTACAATTCAGGACCCAAATTTCAATGCAATAGAAGATAGAATGCTCTGCAGACTTCACAGGCTCACGCAGGACAGATATAAAGCCATAGCAGAGAGTCAGAAAAATGTGGCATTGGGGAAGATAGATCTTAGGAAAAGTAGAGAGATCAGAGATCATTTAACATACGTTTATGCCTGCGGACAGGGGTACGGAGGTTTTTACAAACCTGTATTACTCGAAGAGAGAGTTTATGAAACTATGGAGGATTTGAGGGATAAAATTCTCGATGAGGTCGATGACATAAGGTTCTCGCCAAGACTTGAGAGCAGGTCAATACAGTTGGCATGTTCTATCTCCTTGTTAAATTATCTGAAATACGATTCTTTCGTGGAGATAGATAAAAAGGCTTTAAATTTAGCATTGAGATTCTTTTTAGAAGAGATATGGATGAGAAGCAGAGAATCTTTTGATCTGAATAGATTTTCAGAATATATGAAATGATTATCTATTAACCAACTCTTTCGCTATCTTATCAGTTTTCTCTATTATTTTTTCCTCGTCCAATGTGAGTATCTTTCTATTCTGCATAACAAACTTTCCATCGATCATGACATCTTTTATACTTTCAGTATCCATGGAATAAACTACATTCGATATAAGATTGTGTTCAGGGTTTAAACTTGCAGATTTTAAGTCTATAAAGATAAGATCGGCCAAATATCCCTCTTCTATCTTCCCTATTTTTAAATTCAAAGCCTTTCCTCCGTTTTCTGTGGCAATTTTCAGAGATTCATTTGCATCGAGATTTTTAGGGTCTTTGAGTTTGTGTATAAGTGCCATTATCTTCAAATCCTCAAAAACATTGAGAGAATTGTTGGATGCAGTTCCATCAGTTCCTAAGGAAACCAAGATATCATTTTTTAATAACTCGGGAATAGGAGCAATTCCTGATGATAATTTTAAGTTCGATACAGGATTGTGAGAAATTTTTACATTTTTTTCTTTTAGAATTTTAATTTCACTTTTTGTTAAATGAACAGCATGAGCTATCAACACATTTTTGTCCAGGAAATCTTTTAGATATTCCATGGGTTTCATTTTGTATTCTTTCTCTATATTTTCTACTTCATTTTTCGTTTCCGAGACATGTATATGTATATATTTTTGATATTTATTGGCAAGATCTTTTATTTTCATTAAAAATCCTTTTGAGCATGTATACGGAGAATGGGGACCGAACATGAAGCTTGTTCTCTCATTTTTCTCGCATATCTTCATTATTTTCAGAGATTCTTTTATTTCCCTTTCACCTTTTTCCGAGTCGAATAATTCTATACATCCATGATTTAAAACTCCTCTGATTCCAGATTCCATGACTGCATTTGCTGTTTTGTCCATAAAAAAGTACATATCGTTAAAACATGTGGTCCCGCTCTTTATCATTTCAATAATCCCCAATAAACTTCCGTAATAGACATCTTTACCTTTCAATTTGGATTCTACAGGCCAGATATACTTTTCAAGCCATTCATTTAATGGCAGATCATCTGCATACCCTCTTAACAATGTCATTGCCAAATGCGTATGTGTATTCACAAGCCCAGGAAGAATTAATTTTTTTTCAGCATTATAACTTTCTCCCTCCAGATTTTTCCCTATTTTAACGATTTTATTACCTTCTATCTCAATATCTCTTTTAACGATCTTCCCTTTGTAGTAAACTAATCCATTTTTAATTATCATGGTTTATATTTTGAGGGAATTTATAAATAGTTTTTGAGAATTCAAACCAAAAGACTTATAAATCATATTTTCTATAATGCACTATGGCGAGTTATATATTTGGCATGAGTCCTGGTATTTTTGGAGCTTGGATCGTTGGAATCATAACGATTGTCCTCGCACTGTTGTATCCATTTTTAACAAAGGAGGAAGATTAATGAAAGCTGAACTTGTTCCAGTGGAGGAGTATCTAAAGATCGCTATAGGCATATTTGTTTTGTATGTTATTGCCAATATTATCATCGGTGTCTATGGAAGTAGAAAAACAAAGACAGCAAAAGATTACTATTTTGCATCTCATACAGTAGGTCCTTGGGCAATCGCACTGGCTTATGGTGCTACCTGCTACAGTGCTACCCTTATTATAGGATATGGAGGCCTCTCTTACAAGATAGGAGCATCTATGCTCTGGATAGCAGCTACCAATATTCTCATCATGACTTATTTGGCATGGGTAGTCTTGGGAAAGAGAGTCAGGAAAATGCAGGAGAATCTTGGCTCTTTTACGATCATGGAACTTTTATCACAGAGATATAAAAGTGCTCACGTAAGACCTGTTCTTGGTCTTATCGTTATGTTTTCAATGATGGCTTATTCCGTAGCTGTACTCACAGGAACTGCACGTCTCTTTCAGGTGATCTTTGAGATCCAGTTTCTCTATGCATTAATTATCATAGTTGCTGTCATTGGGTTCTATATCACAATGGGTGGCATCCTCTCCACGATCTATGCTAATTTCCTCCAGGGTGCGGTAATGATTGTTGGAATGATCGTTCTGCTATCTGGCGTTATTTATAAAGTTGGATTTACTTCCGGATTTGAGACATTGGGGAGTGAGTTTGGGAAAGAGTTTGTCACCATGCCAGGAACAGGGGGCTGGTGGTTCCTGATATCTTTATGTCTCGTAACGAGCCTTATTCCATGGGGCATGCCTCAGATAATATCGATGCTTTACTCAGCTAAAAATACCAGGGCCATCAGACTTGCGATACCGATTGTTACGGTATGGTCATTTGTGGTACTCTTCACGGTATACTTTGTTGGTCCAATGGGGCGTGTTGTTCTGGGAAGTGGCGTTGAGGTGGATCAGGTCATGCCAATGTTATTCAGGGCAGTTTTACCTGCTGTGGGAATAGGTATAGCACTTTCAGCGGTGGTAGCTGCATCGATGTCAACTGCAGCAGCTACAACATTACAAGCTTCATTTGCATTTATCAGAGATTTACTCCAACCTTTATTTCCAGCCAAAATCTCAGATAAAACTATATTGAAGGCATCCAAAGTTTCAACTGTATTGATGATAGCAATAGCCTTTGGACTCTCGTATCTAAAGCTTGGAACAATAGCTGATATTTTCAACTTCGGAGCAGCAGCTTCATGTGCTGCTTTTGTGCCGCCTCTGGTGTGCGGATTATTCTGGAAAAGAGGAACTGACAAAGGTATCCTTTCCAGTACAATCTTAGGATTTGTGACAGTATTACTCTGGACATTAGTTTTTGGGCTTAAAGGGCAGAATTTCCACGGAATCCAGGCTATTATTCCAGGACAGATAGTTGGCTGGGTAACATTTATAGTAGTATCGCTTGTAACCAAGCCGTTGCCAGAGGAACTTATAGATAAAGCTATGAAGTATTAATTAAGTTAGATTTATAAAGTTCTGATACATATAATGAGTATGGATAAAAAGTTTATAGCATTGATAGTAATTTTCCTAATAATAGTTGCATTTCAGGGGAGAATAAAAGCATACCTGGCTACTTTAAACCCTGTGCAAAAATTAATGT
>QMUN01000020.1 GCA_003660605.1 Thermococci archaeon | reverse complement strand
TCCTGAAAAAAAGATCTCTTTCTCAGAATCAATCGATAAGAATGATATAATATCTTTTCCAGTGTATGCAGAGGTAGAATGGGTAACGGGAAAACACAGTATATCTTTCAGCGCAATGGCGCCAGAGGGGTGGAAAGTATTTCTTTCCAATGAAACTGTTGAGATAGACTCAGATTATTATAAGTTTAAAGAGGTATGGGTAACAATAATGCCTCCTTCAGATGTCAAATCTGGAGATGAAGTTGAAATAAAGATCATTGCAAAGGATGGATCCCAACAGGAAGAAATAACATTGTCTATATCTATAAACTAATGAAAAGTATTTTAAAACATCATCAAAACTATGTGTATGGAAGATTTTTTAAATAAAAAGAATAAGATTGCAGTTATAGGTGTTTCAAATAATCACGAAAAATGGGGATACAAGGTGTATAAAACTTTAAAATCCTCTGGATTCGATGTCTATGCAGTAAATCCAAAATATACGAAAATTGATTCAGATAGATGTTTTCCTGATTTGAGATCGATACCAGAAAAACTGGACGAGGTAATAACGATCGTTCCTCCAAAAGTAACTGAAAATATAGTTAGGCTTTGTAAAGAACTCGGGATCAAAAAAGTATGGATGCAGCCGGGCTCAGAATCGGAAGATGCCGTTAGATATTGTAAAGAAAACGGTATTGATGTAATGTATAATGCATGTTTTGTTGTCGATGGCTTAGAGGAAACTATTTAAATTTCAATGCATAATAAATTTTATGAAATTAGTTTTGAAGTTTGGAGGTTCTATTCTTCTTAAAGATGAAGAGATAGATACCAAAATGATAAAACGTTATGCTCTTATAATCGATCAGATAAGTCAGAAACATAAAATAAATATAGTTGTGGGCGGAGGAAATCTGGCAAGAAAATATATAAAGGCTCTGGGGAATTTAGGAGCTCCCGAGTCCTTTAAAGACCTTGCAGGCATAGAGATCTCGAGAATAAATGCACAGATATTTATTACAGCATTAAAAGGTCGTGCTTACCCTGTACCGCCAAAAAGTTTTGATGAGGTAATAAGGGCATTAAACTCAGGGAAAATTGTAGTCTGCGGGGGAATGTTCCCGGGACAGTCAACAAATGCTGTCGCAAGCTTTATAGCTGAAGAAATGAAAGCTGATCAACTTATTAACATAACAGATGTCGATTATGTATACGCAGATGATCCAAAGCTAAATCCAGACGCAGAACCTATAGAAGAGATAAAAATTGATGATTTTATAGACCTTATAATGAAAAATCCTGGAGGTGCAGGAACGTATAAACTTTTCGATATTACGGCCGCTCAGATCATAAAAAGATCAAGAATTTTATTAAAATTCATTTCTGGACGTGATCCTGAGAATATACTAAAAGCGGTGAATAATGAGAGAGTGGGAACAGTTGTCATGAGTGAGATTGGACGTTGATATTCATAAACAGCATCTGTCAACACATGTGCATGTCGTTTCGACTCCTTCTATATTTCTTATTTCACTAACTTTTTCGTCTATTTCATTCATATCTTTCACGTTTAGTATTACAAGGATGTCATACTCTCCAAAAAGTAAGTGAGCCTCTCCAGATTTTTTTAACGACTCGAATATACTGTTTTCCATTCCCGAAATCACCTTTGTCAATATGTATGCTCTTACCATAAAATCACCAACAAAATTCTGGGTATTGTTACATCATATATTTTTATAGTTAAATATTTTACTACCGATGCTTGAAAACGAAAGTGAAAATACTTACTCAAAACTCTGCAGCCATTTGAAATATTCATAATACTCTTTACATCTCATATATCTAATGTTATATTTGTTTTCAATAAATGTAAAATAGTTTTTTATCTCCTCAATTTTTTCGGTATTCAAAGTAAGATCGTCGTTTACAATATTCCAGTTGTGAAAATACATAACGAGGGTATCATACTCTGCTTCTATTTTTTTCGTAGTAAGTTCCTCCATATTACCCTTATAGAAATTCAGATATCGTCCTTCAGTGGAGGTCAATGGCAGTATAAGTAGATTATCTTCGAAATAGATGGTATCTTCGGTGTCCCAGGCCAAAAACCCTGGTGCTTTTGAAAGATCAACTAAAAATCCAGTTTCTTTCAATATTCTTTTGAGATCGTCGGTCATCACAAAGCATCCTGCTCTGAAAGATACTATGTCCTGATCATACTTTTTTGCTTTCTCCTTTCCACTGAGTATCCATGTTTTCAGTTCATTATAGTCATACCAATCCGTGCCATGAAAATGGAGTCCTATCTCATGCCCATCATCTATTATTCTTTTGAGTAGTTCTTCAAACTGGAACATATCTGCCATGGAATCGTACTCCACCAGAAAGGTAGCTTTGATATTATGTTCTTTAAATATATCTAGAATTATAAGTGTTGTTTCTTCTATACTTTCGTAAATATCGCTGCCTCCTATCTCAGGTCTTTCTTTTTCCCAGTCTATCGTCACAACGAAATTTACCGGGGGATTATCATTGTCAATCTCATTTATGTTGGACAAAAGGATAAAAAGAAAACTTATAAGAACTACCTCTTTTTGCATAGAGATACTTTATATCCGAAAATAAAAAGTTTATCACATATTGTCAGAAAGATTTTTATATAATTACTATACTTCCCTTGATCATGAACAGCCAGAAAATAGCTCATGTTGGGATTTTTGCGGCTTTGTACACTGTTATAGGCATGATTCCTGCATTTCCTTTGGTTGGATCTTCAGCTACAATGAGTTTTAGCGAAGTTTTAAAACCTTTTAACGGTATTTTTTTAAATCCATACTATGGATTTTTGGCCACAGGAATAGGAGCCTTTGTTCTTTCTTTAATAAATCCTTCTCTACCCTTCGGATTTGCTTATTTTATTGTACCCGCTGTTGGAAGTTTACAGGCTGGTTTTCTGGCTTACAAAAAATGGAAAGAAGGAGCAATTCTTCTGGGTGCATTAATATTTTTGTGGTATCTTTTTGATACCGGAAGAATAGTCTGGTATTATCCTTTTCTTCACTTTTTAGCCTTATTTTTTATTATTTTTATAGGGAAAAAACTTCCCGAACTTTTAAAATCGAAACATGCTGTGGTTTCCCTTTTCATCATTTCTTTTTGCGCAACTCTGACAACTCATTTGATAGGAAGTATATTTTTTCTGAATATGTACTCACCATCTCCTGGGATTTTCGAAAAAGTTGTTTTTATATACCCCATAGAAAGATTAATCTTCACGATATTATCTACAGTTTTATGTTATGCAATACTGAAAGGTGGGTTTATTGATAGAGATAGATGGAAGCTACTGTGAAGGAGGAGGACAGATTTTAAGAACAGCTGTAGCTCTTGCGGGTGTTACAGGAAAAGAAACTAGAATATTCAACATTCGAGCAAGCAGAGATCCTCCAGGCCTCAAGAGACAGCATTTGACAGGTATACTCGCCGCCGTAGAAATATGTAACGCTTCAATAGAAGGAGCGGAGATCGGATCGAAAGAAGTTGTTTTCAGGCCGGAAACTATAAAATCGGGAAAATATAAGATGGATATAGGTACTGCGGGGTCAGTGACATTACTTCTGCAAACTTTAATTCCAATAATTGCTTTTTCAGATAAAAAAACAGTTTTGAATATTATAGGAGGTACAAATGTGCAATGGTCTCCTTCAATTGATTATTACTCAGAAGTATTCCTCTATTTTCTCGAAAAGATAGGAATCAATACAAAAATGGAAATTTTAAGATATGGTTTTTATCCCAAGGGAGGAGGAAAAATCAGATTCGAAGTTTTGCCATGGGAGAATAAAAATAAGATAGATCTTACAGAAAGAGGAAAAAAGAAAAAAATAAAAGCGATAAGCATAGCCACACATCATTTAAGAAATGTCGAGGTGGCAGAAAGGCAGATAAGAGGTTTCAGAAGGGTTTTACCATGCGAAAAAGAGATAAGATATGTAGATTCTTATTCCATTGGCTCGTCTATTACAGGCACAGCATATTTTGAAAACTCGAGAATGGGCAGTTCTGTCCTTGGCGAAAGAGGAAAAAAAGCTGAAATAGTTGGAAGAGAAGCAGCAGAGGAATTAAAAAAAGAGATAGAATCCAGTGCAGTTCTCGATAAACACATGGGAGATCAGATAATCCCATACTTGGGATTAGTTGGAGGAAAGATCAAGGTCTCAGAGATTACAGATCATTTAAAAAGCAATATCTGGGTAGTCGAGAAGTTTCTTCCAGTTAAATTTAGGATAGAAGGGAATATAGTTAAAACAAAATTTTAAAAACAAAGAAATGTATTATTAGTTTGATATGAAGGAGTTAGGCGAAATATATGGAAAGATATGACTTAGTTACACCATGCGGTGATTATTGTGGACTAATTATTGAAACAGGCTGATAGGGGAATTTGCATATCTTGTAATGGTAGATATAAGAGATTTAAGGAAATAGGATTAAGAGACGGAGTGAACAATTTTGAAAAAAGTATTTAAAAGTAACAGTAGAGATCATTTATGGATAAAGAAGAGATACCATTAGACTGGAAGGACTATGTGGCTCTTACTTTGGCCTTTCTTCAAACAGCCCTTTTGCCGTTTATACTTTTCATTGTAGCAGTATTGATTTTAGTATTTTTAATATCAGTTATGTGGTGAGCATGGAAATAACAAGGTATAGTTTTATATATCTTCTTTTGATGATCTCCATAGTTTTATTAAATGTAAATTATCCTTCACAAACTGATGAAAATTTGGAAGAAAACTACGAGCCTTCTAACATTTTGCTCGATACAGTTCACGGAAACGCTAAAAGTGGTATTCTAATACTGAAAAATAATTTTTCCTGTGAAGAAACACCTTTTTTTCCAATAACTTCAAAAGTGTTATCAAATTATGATCTTTTGATAATCTCAGAGCCAGAACACTCTTTTTTCAATTCAGAGATAGAAGCTATAGCAAAATTTGTAACAGATGGAGGGTATTTAGTAACTATGGGAGGAGAAGTTCTAAATCCTTTACTCTCAGCGTTCGATGTGAGTGTAACAGAGATAGAATATACGGGTAAAAGTTATATGCCTCAGGAAGCAGACGAAGAGAGCTATAACTTCAAACTAACAGATCTGGAGAAAAATGAACTGACAAAAAATGTCAACTGTCTTTATTTTAAAAGGACTAAGTTAGTTTCCGGAGATTTTGATCTCACGGCCTCTAAATCACATAAATTTTCTTTTGATTTTTATTATGAGGTTTCCAAACCTGTTACACTGATAGGTGTAAAAAATTATGGAAAAGGAAAACTGCTCGTAATAGGGAGTTTTTTAGATCCAAGTCATGATACTAACAAGATTCTTATTCAAAACTTTATACCATCAAATAAATTCAAAAATAGAGAAGAATACAATGCATTATATTCTTATCAAAAAATGATGAAAAATATAAGAGGGAATGGGCATCTAGATCTCGCTTTAAACCTCGAGGCCGCCTGGAAAGCATACTTTGAAGGAGAAGATCCAAGACCGATTCTTGCTCAAAAACAGGATATACCCTCATATTCAAAGTTTTTCTTTCTTTATTACGGGACATTAGTTCTTTTTCCATTTTTTGTATTTTTTATAATGGATAAAAAAAAGAGTTTCATCTTTCTGATTTTTCTTTTAATTCTTTCTTCTCAGGTACATTATTATGAGAGAGAAACGAACCCGAATCTTCTGATACGATCAAACAGTATTGGTGTCTCTTTGATCTCTCAAGAAATAGAAGAGAAAGACCTCGATGATTTTATATCCGTTAGAATAGAAACAGTTACAGAAGTATACAATAACTATCCTTCTCCAATAGAAATTCTCTCTTCCATGAGAGACGATTGCGATGGACAGGCAATTTTAGCAGCTTCTATTTTAGAAAATATGGGATATAAACCAAAAGTAGTCTTTGGGATAGGACATGCGTGGGTGGAGTATGATGGAGGAAATATTCTCAGTCCTTTGGGCGGATATTATATCAAATTCAATTCTGAGGGTATTAAAGATGTAGATATCTTAAATTTAATTGCTTATTCATTCTGTTATTCCTATACTTACAAAACTATCTCTTTTTTACTTTTTGGAATATTATTGGCTAACTGGAGGAAAAAGATAGATTTTTCATATTTAATGAACTCTTTTATTTTGATAGCTTTCTTATTCGTATCTTTTTATTTCCTTACCCTTATATCCAGAGAAATAGGATTTTTATCTATTTTTCTTTTCGTAATCTTCTTCTATATGACAAAACATGGTATAGAGTGGGTTAATAGGTATAGGAGTAGGATACTCTCTTTTTCACTGGCTGCAGGGATCACAGTCTTCTTATTTCCATATATATCTCTATTACCCTCCAAAATTCTTACATTTTTATTAACTTCTGCAATCCTTGTTATTTTTTACATAATGTTTGTATTGAATTTTGAAGAAAAGGTTTTCTGAAAAGGAATATTTTTTAAGTTTAGAAATATATTTAACAATATGGAAAAGATATTTACTCAGGCTATAGATACCATATTTAAAAAACCAATCCTTTTAGTTCCTATGGCCATCCCAGCGATCTCTGCCATGGTATTTGCCGGGAAGATCCTTATAGATTTCTGGAGATCAGGCTTTGATATATATTATTTTGCAAACTTTGATATTTCTCACCTGATATACGCTGTAATGATCCTTTTTTTAATTTATATCTTCTTTTTGCTCATGGATGGTATAATGATCTATGATTTTACATCAAGAGGAAATATTGAGATTAAAAAGATAATTTTGAAATCTATTAAGATATTTCCTATATTTTTAGCAACATTTTTACTTTTTTTGATATTTTATATCATTGTGATACTTCCTTTCTCCTTCCTGGCCACTCTTGGAACTTATGGGATCATCCTGATGTTTGCAGGCATCTTTTTTGTAGTGCTCTTCATATCTCCTGTGATGTTCTATATTTTACCTTCAACTGCAGACGGT
Source organism: Thermococci archaeon (assembly GCA_003660605.1). Taxonomy (GTDB): domain Archaea; phylum Methanobacteriota_B; class Thermococci; order Methanofastidiosales; family B48-G16; genus B48-G16. Next base: position 1,740 of record QMUN01000020.1, on the reverse strand, counting down.
AAATATTTCCACAGAGCATTGATTAAAGGAGCTAATTTCCTTAGAAGAGACTTAAAAAGAGGATTTTATTTAGGTTTACTATTTTTACTCATATCTCTCGGAGTTTCGCTGATACCTATAGTTGGGACATTTTTGCAGTATATCTTCCTGATTCCGTTCTTTATCGTTGTGATAACAATATATTACCTCAAGGAAGAAAAGGGCATTGAATACAGTATAGAGGTAGAGGTAAAGTACTGATGAAAGATGTAGTAAAGAAATATAATAGGACTGCTTCATTTTATAATCGGAGATACAGAGAAATACAGGAAAATAAATATAAAAAAATGATAAATTTTTCCGTAAAAGGAAAAATGCTTGATATTGGATGCGGTACAGGACTTTTATATGATTTTTTAAAATACGATAGCTATATAGGTATAGATTTATCCCTTGAGATGTTAAAAAAAGGAAAATTCGCCAACAAAATACTTGCAGATTGTGAGTTTTTACCTTTTAAAGATTGTATTTTTGATTTTGTTTTTTCCTTTACAGTCCTGCAGAACCTACCTTCTTATAGAATGATCTCCGAAACTTACAGAGTTTTAAAGAGAGGGGGAATCTTTGTCCTGACAACTCTTAAAAAAACGTATGAAGAGGATCTAATTGAGACTTTTAAAATATTTGAACTGATCGATAGAAGGGATTGTGACGAAGATATAGGATTTGTATTAAAAAAAGCTTTCTAATGTTTTTTGATTCAGAATTACACTCTTTTCTTTCCAGAGATCAAAATCTGTTGATAGTTTGGATTTTATATACTCCAGAGCATCTTTCATTGTATCAAAAAAGTTCATTTCAGCGTTTCTTACATTTTCCCTGCATTCCCAGACACCTACAGGTAAAAAGTAATCGGGAGTAACCTCTCTAAAAACTAAACTACAAGCCTGTCTTTTCAACTCTTTAAGTCTCTCCAAGACACCGAGTCTTATCGCATAGTAACCTCCCCCCTGTTTAATCGCATACGTTTTTCTTCCAAAATAAGTTTCATATTCGGATGTTATGTTTATCTTCTCCGCACCCATGGTCCAGAATGTATTGGGTATCCATGCTTCCAATATCTCAAACTCCCATTTTTTTGGAATAAGAAGTATCTCAAAATGATTTCCTAAATATGAGTTGCTCAGAACAATGTATCTATCTACGATTTTAAAATCCTTTATCTCTGTGATCAATTTTTTTCCTATAATGTCATCTACAGCTGTAATGCTCCATCTCGTAGGTACTATCTTTTTTTCTATCCCTAATACTCCTGAACTGAGAAACCTTGTGAGAGAGTATACATCGTATCCTTCTTTATAGAGAATGTCGAGAGCATTTTCCGCTTTTATATCGTCATTAACAACTTTATCAACTTTTTTCGATATCCTCGGATTTTCAGTAATCTTTAATTCCTCTATTTTACCCATAGGCCCCATAGGCTGCGATATTGCAGAGAACAGTATATTGAATTTCGGCTTTTTCTTGAGTTTTACCTCTATGTCTACAGGTTTTTCTGAAAGAACTATCTCCTGAACATCTTCCACGATCTTGCTTTCTTTATCCACTCGTACCTTCTCCATCGATCTTATGAGAGAAGATCTGTAATTTATTATCTCGTTAAAACTATCTCCGTACCATAGTTTGGGATTATCGTAAATCTCAGCCTCGTCTTCAAAAGGGAGGGAAAGAGGCCCGTAATAAACATGAGGATAGTTTTTC
>QMUN01000019.1 GCA_003660605.1 Thermococci archaeon | reverse complement strand
CCCTGAAGAGGAAAAAGAAGTAAAAGCAATAAGAAAATTAAAAAATACCGCACTATCCCACCTGATTAAGTTTTGCCCCCCAGATCTTTGAGTATAATATTGCATCCTCGAGATTTGTATTTATCGATATCTTGCAGATGAGATTTCCGTATCTGAATATAACATGTATAACATCATTTTCTTCATACGTAGTTTCGTTTCCGATTGTTGGATACGGGAATGTCATGACGAAGTACTCCTTAAACTTGTTTTCTGCATCCTCCACCGTATCATATTTCTCAACTGTACACTCTATTCTGTTTTCACCATTTTCAAGAACTGTATGGTAAGAGTTTTCTCCCAAATACTCATCTGCAACAAGACTCCACATACCCACTTCTTCCCTTCTCAAAACTAATTCCGAGACATCCTCTTTTATAAAAGTTCCTGATACATAAAATTTTAATTCGTACTCATCTTTATTTCCATTAACATCCTTAGCAACGAGTCTGACAGTATGTTCTCCTTCAGAGAGTTTTTCGCTGATCGAAAAACACGCACAGTTATATTCTTCGTCTACGTACCATTCAAATCGTAGAGGATCATCATCTGGATCTGTACTCTCGTTTTTGAATGTAATTTTTTGGGTATCTCTGGGATCTTCTGGAAACATTGAAAATTTTGCCACAGGTGGATTATTAGGTGCAACAGTTGTCTCAGGAGGATTTGTTGTCTCGGGAGCCGGAGTATTAGTTTCATCTTGTTCTTTCTCCGTGCATCCAAAAGAAACTACAAAGAGGAGTATAATCCCAATACATAACAACTTATTCTTCAAGTTCTTCATCTTTTGATTCCCCCATCTTTACAACATAATCTGCCGCATTCTGCAACGCAGCAGAGAAACCTGGATCCATCCCTATTATTATTGTTTCCTTTCCGTATTCTTTAGCTTTGTTTATGATAGGAAGAAAATCTGCATCTCTCGTGGCCAAAGCTACTGTATCAATATTCTCATTGTATATAAGTTCCATAGAAATCATTCCCATCATCACATCTGTGTCTCCAGCAACGACGATAACTTCAAAGCCCTGATTAGCTATGGCCTCTATCAGTCCCTGTGATGCGTACTGGTTAAGAATAACTTTTGCTATCCTTATGTCGCCTATATCATTAAGAATATCGGCTATATGCTCCATGTTCACTCCAAATTCTTTTCTGAGTATATTTGGACCGTCTATTATAAGTCCGATCTTTTTACCTACTTTCTTTTTTCTCTTGGCTATTTTGCCCACGGACTTGGTAAGACCTCTTCCAACTCCTGTGATCTTTTTCCATTCTAACGGCAACTGTATCACCAGCTATATGATCAATACATAGTCCTTTATAGCCTTCCTCTATAAATGTATTTCGGTCATTATTCTCGTGCATAGAAACTGAATGTTGTGAACTCGTACAAAAGGTTAAAAACAATAAAAAGATATAAGATATAGAATAATCAAATGCTATAGGAATTTGTATGAAAGAAAAAAAATCAAAAGATCAAATTATAGAAGAATTGCGTCAGAGAATTGCTAAGCTGGAGAAATTGGAAGCTGAACACAAAAAAGTAGAAGAGGCATTAAAAGAAAGCGAAGAGAGATATCGTTCCATAGTAGAAAACTCCCATGCAGGAATTCTTATTGTGGGTGAAGATTATAAATTTATCTATGTAAACGACGAATTATGTCGAATCTTGAAGTATTCTCGTGAAAAGATCATAGGTCATGATTTTCGAGAATTTCTTGATGAAGAAAGTAAGCAGCTTGTTGCAGATCGGTACATAAAAAGGCAGAGAGGAGAGAAAGTTCCTTCTCGGTACGAATTTAACGTTGTACAAAAAAATGGTGAAAAAAGGCGAGTAGAAATCAGTTCTACCGTGATTAAAGATTCAGCAGGAAAGGTGAGGACGGTAGCTCAGATTCTGGATATCACCGAACGAAAAAAAGCGGAAAAAGAGATAAAACACCTGAATCTCATACTTCTTGCCATCCGCAAGGTAAATCAGCTTATTGCTCGGGAAAAAGACCGTGACCGCCTACTTAGTGGTGCCTGTGACACTCTTATTAAAACTCGTGGCTATTATACCGCTTGGATCACTATTTTTGATGAGTCTGGCGGGCTTGTAACTGCCACCGAAGCCGGCTTGGGCGTGAAGTTCCTGCCCATGATTGAACAGCTGAAACGTGGCGAGTTGCCTGATTGTACTCGAAAAGCACTGAATCAATCGGAGATTGTGGTAATCAAAAACCCATTATCTATCTGTATCGATTGCATCATGATGAAAAATTGTACTGATGGTATTGGAACAATGGCTGTTCGTTTGGAGTACGGTGAAAGAATCTATGGAGTGCTGCATGTCACCGTGCCTGTTGAGTTCCTTATTGACAAAGAAGAACAATCATTATTCAAAGAAGTCACTGGAGACCTTGCCCTTGCTCTGTACAGCATAGAACTGGAAGCAGAGCGCAAAAAGACAGAGAAAGAGCTACAAGAGAGTGAAGAAAAGTATCGACAACTTATTAAAATCTCACCTGATGCAGTTTATGTTCACAGCGACCGTAAGATTGTTTTTGTGAATCCTGCTATGATGGAATTTCTCGGCGCAGCAAATCCAGAAGATCTCATTGGAAAACCAATAAGCGATATCATACATCCTGATTATTTGAGGATCGTAGAAGAACGAGATCGAAATATAGAACAGAAAGGCGAAAGAGTTCCCCTCCTCGAAGAAAAGTTCATACGTCTTGATGGAACTATGATCAATGGGGAGGCTGCAGCAGCCCCGTTGATTTACCAAGGCAAACCAGCGATACTAGTTGTTATCCGTGATATCACCGAGCACAAACGCCTCGAACAGCAAAGAGAAAAAGCGAGAAAGGAAGCGGAGTTCTATGCAGATGTTTTGGGGCACGATGTGGGGAATATCAACCAGATTATATCGGGGTATCTCTATCTTCTTGAGAATGCAAAGGATGAGGAGACGAGAAAGAAAAATATTAAAGGTATAAAAAAATCCATAGAAAAATCTAAAAGGCTTGCGGAGAGCATAAAGATTTTAAAGACAATAAAAGATACAAAAATAGAAAGATTCGATCTTAATAAATCTATAGAGAGATCTATAAAAAAAATAAAAGCTTACTTTGACAGGGAGATAGAAGTAAAACTAAATATAGACAAGAAATACTATGTAAAAGCTAACGATTTCCTGGATAAAGTATTCTTCAACATCTTTGAGAACTCTGCGGAATACACATTCCATGACCCAGTGATCATAGATGTAAAAACAGAAAAAAAAGATGACTTCTGTAACATATATATACACGATAATGGTCTTGGAATTTCAAAGGAAAAGAGAGAAGATATCATCGAGAATTTAGAAACATTGTCAAAAAGAACAGGAATAGGATTTTATCTTACAAATAAAATTCTTGATAGATTCAATGGAAAATTCGAGATAAAAGATGTAGAGAAAGGGACGGAAATTGTTATCAGTATTCCGGTGATCTCATGAAGATATTGATGATAGATGACGAGATAATGATATTAACACTCTTCAAAGATTTCATGGAAACTTTCGGACATAAAGTAGAGATAGCAATAGACGGAGACACGGGATTGAAAAAGTTCAAAAATACAAACTTTGATCTCATTGTCATGGATTACAGAATGCACGGAAAGAATGGTCTCCAGGTGTCGAGAGAGATGATGAATATGGACAAAAATGTGAAAATATTATTTGTGAGTGCAGATTCTTCTGTAGAAAAGAAAGCTATTGAAATGGGAGCCGTAGGATTTTTGCTCAAACCTTTTTATATAGATGTATTAATTAGAGAGATTGAGAGGGTGGGTAAGGCTTAGAGTTCCAACTTATTACTTCCAACATATATCACGTAAGTTACAGAAATCACATTCTTTTTTTCTCTTTTTTTCAGGCACATATCCGTTTAAAATTTCCTCTACGGAGTTTTTTATTTTCAAAACATCGTTTTTTAAAGCAGTATCAATCTCTACCTCATATTTTTTATTTAGAATAACGTAGTCTATGACTCCTTTATCCACAGGAATTCCGAATTTTGACTCTAAAAGAAGTGCGTATCCAGCGAGCTGAAGTATATCCTTCTCTATATATCTATCTGCTGTGCTCGTTTTTATCTCCACGGGATAATATTTATTATCTATCTCTTCAACTCTGTCAATTCTCCCACAGAGATTTAATTTTTTACTTGCTATGGAAAGCTCTGTAAAAGCCTCCGGAAAGACTACATCATAAATATCCTTTTTCCTGTATGTTTTCATCGCCTCTTTGAGTAAAAGTGCTCTATCTATGGATCTCCTCAAGAACAGCTGGTTCAATCTTTCTATCGTTCCCAAAATATCTTCTGTTATTCTTCTTTTGTTTCTCAGTACAGTGTTTCTTACCACCTTCTTAGTATCATTATAAAATATACTCGCTATTTCCTCAGCACCCATATCCTCTTCGACAAAAATATCGAAGATCACTCTTTCTCTTTTTTCTATTTCTTCACTTATCCTATGATATATATCTCCAAAGATCATCGGAGGCGTGACAACTTTTATTTTACGGATCTTTCTGAGATAAATACTGTACGGACAGAAAGCATACTGCGATACATCTGTGACATATATCATTAACAGACACCTTTGTACTCACATTGCCCACATTTCTGGATTTTCTTAGGTGTATATCCCTCGTTTATTTTTAGAATCTCATCTTTTATTCTGAAAACTTCTTTTTTAAGATCTTCGTCTATGAGTACAGGCCTCGATTCGTTGATCTGTGTATAATCTATAAAAGCAAGTCTTACAGGGATTTTAAACTTATTTTCCACAAGTATGGACGAAAAACATGCCTGAATTTTATGAGAATAATAGACTCCTTCCAGAGGTGGTTTTCCAGTTTTAATTTCTATTGGAAAAAATTCATTTTTGGACCTGATAATTTTGTCTATTATCCCAGCAAAACCTGTTTTTTTGTCAATTATCTTATACTCTACATAATTACATTCAGGAGCTAGATAAAAAGCTAATTCATCCTTTTCTATTCCCAGAGAATCCATAGTTCTCTTTGCTCTGATAGCTCTGCCAATAAAGTAAAGATCCAGATCTTTTTTCAATATATCATCAATATCCTCCATATCGATCTCCAAAATTTCTAAATCCCTTGCATTCTCTGTAATAGCATAGTTTAACGAGTCCTCATAGCAATTTTCATACTCTGAAACGATTTCTTCAAAACTATACGTGAGTTTGATATTTTTCAGAATTTTGCTTTCATTCTTTGATATATATTCTCTCAGTTTATGAAATAAATTTCCATAAACCATCTCTTTTGTAGGATTGACTTTTATTTTCTTTACATATGCAAGATAATACTTTCTCGGGCATACAGTATAGTAAAAAACATGGCTCTTCCAGATCATACTATCTCCAGGGAGATATCTATAGAAGTGACGGAGTGTGTCAAAAAACCGAGAGAAATTATATCTACCTGATCGTACTTTTCAATATTGTCCAAATTTATGCCTCCCGAAGCCTCGATCAAAACTTTGTCTCGAAGTTTTTTTGATTTCAGAGTCTGGATGGTATCCCTTATTTCTTCTGGAGACATATTATCAAGCATTATTATATCCACACCCATCTCAGCAGCTTTTATCGCATCTTCCTTTTTTGTAACTTCTATTTCTATTTTTTTTGAGAATGAAAGCTTTTTAGCTCTTTTTATACATTCTTCCAGACCTATGACCGAAATATGATTATCTTTTATAAGAATCATATCATCGAGCCTGTAACGATGGGTATCTCCTCCTCCAATCTCTACAGCTTTTTTGTCCAAGTATCTCATCAAAGTCTTTCTCGTTGCCGCAACTCTTGCATTGACTTTTTCTGCACATTTCTTTGTCATTGTAGTGATCCCAAAAGCTCTGCTTAAAACATTTAAAACTGTTCTCTCTGTACTTAACATATTTCTTAAGTTCCCACTTATTTCCAAAATCTTTTCGCCTTTTCTGACAAAATCCCCATCTTTCCTCAATAAATTCACTCTGCAGTTCTGAGACTCAAAAAGAAACTTTCCGTACTCCAGACAGGAAACATAGCAGTTTTCCTTAGCCACAATATAGCCTTTTGCATCTACATCAGGGAGTATTTTGGATGTAATATCCTCAAAACCAATGTCTTCTTCCAGAAGTTTTATCAGTTTTTCTTTGATATATTCCATAAATACACCTATCGGGAAAGTAAAATTTCTCTATGATATTTTATAGGCAGGCTCCCTGCGTACAGCATTTTGTCATGAAACTCCTTTTCACTGAATTTGTCGCCTTTAAATTCTTCATATTCCTTTTTGAGTTCTTTTATCAGATGTTTTCCAAGAAGATATGAGAGCTGGTACCCAGGATTCTGCGTGTATCGCTTGACCTCAGCAACAGCAGCATCTTTCTTCATACCTGTATTTGCAACTAAGAATTCAACAGCCTCATCGAAACTCATTTCGCCGCAGGAAAGTTTTATGTCAACGATTATTCTGCACGCCCGCCATATTATATCCGTTGTTCGAATAAGATCTACTTTTGGATCCTGTGAAAATCCTTTTTCCCCCATTAACTCTTCACAGTAATGTGCCCATCCCTCTACAAACTCTGCACCGTGTCCAAATATCCGTACGTATGATGGATTGTACGCAGCACATGTTAGCTGTAAATGATGCCCAGGGTACGCTTCGTGCACAGAGGTGTTGATTATAGAGGGGTAGCTGTGCTCCTTGAGCATCTCTTCTTCTTCGTACGGCGTGACAATATAAATGCTCTTTTTTATTTTTTCAAATTTTCCAGGTGAGAAAAGTGCAGCAAATGGTATGACGTGTCTTAAATATGAAGGTGTTTCTATTATCTCCAGAGTCTCGTTTTCAGGCATGGTGGCAATGTCATGCTTTATGACAAACTCTTTTGCCCTCTGTGTGGATTTCCTGTAGTTTTCTATGACTTCCTTAAAATTCTTCGGTTTCTCTGACTTGACCTTTTCCACCACATCCTGCCACTTTGCATTTGGATCGATTTCTTTACAGATTTTCAGAAGTTTTTCCTTCTCATCTCTGAGATATTTTTCTCCAAGAGCAAGGATTTTATCACTTTTCCACAATCCTCTCAATTCCATGAGTTTTTCGAATTTTTCTTTTCCTATAGCATACTCATCTGTTGTTTCTAAGGTTTTTACCCATTCTATATATTTTTGAAGGGCCGCAGTTGTTTTTTCTGCTGTCTTTGTGAACTTTTCCTTCAACTCTGGATTTTTGATGGCGTTGGCAATAATCATGAAAAACATGGGCATCTGCTGACATGCTTCTATGGTCATCTCCTTCCACAGCTTCACAGGCTTTGTAATGCATGTTTTTGCTTCTTCTATCATCTTGGGAGTTTTTTCAAGTCGCTTTATCATGTTCTGCACTCTTTCTTCAAAAGGCGCAAATTCTCTGGTAAAAAGAGGAAACAGTGCACCACCTATAACATCTGAAACATCAGGATTCTTTTCCCAGTTCCGTATCTCTTCCAGCTCGAAAACATGTAGTTTCAATGTATCTATTGCCAGTTTTCTATCGATTTTTCTATCAAAATCCAGATCTGTGTCATCCATATCTTCAAGAACTTTTAAGTATTTTTTAAACAGTTCTATCTGCTCTAAAACAATTTCTCTTTTTAAAGAAGGCATCTTATCATCGTATTCATGCAATCCTAAAAATGTTGCATACGTTGGATTGTAATCCATTATTTTATAAAACATCTCTTTTGAGACTTTATCGAATTCTTTATCGCTAACCATTAAAACACCTGAAAGATTTATGTTCTATGCTTTAAATTTTTTTGGTTCAAGGTCTCTTTTATCTCTTCTATTAGCATGTCTCTGTTGCTTTCCTCTACAGGAATAATCTCAACATCTTTTCTGCTTTTGACTTTATCTGCAAAATAATTACTTTTTTTCATTATAGTTCCCAGGACTTTCCCCGTATCTAAAGCCTTTTCCAGAGTATTTCTAAATTTTTCTGAAAATATCTCCATCTTTCCGATTTCATCAATAACTATGATATCTTTATCCAGACTTTCCTCCACACTTTTTACTGCAATATTTTCCAGATCTTCGATATTTACCCCGTATTTCCCAACTCTATATCTGCTTTTAATACCCATATGCGCTAAAACTCCTTCTCTTCCGTCCAATGTTATAATTCTGAAACCTTTTCTATATCCATCTCCGATCTCTTCAGTATAGAATCCTCCAACATCTTTTAGATCTTTGACAACTTTTTTTATTATTGTGGTCTTTCCAATCCTAGGTTTTCCTGTCAATAAAATGTTCATGAAATAAATTTAGGAGAGGGGTTTAAATATTTAATAGATATATCGGATTCCTTGAAGAATAAGAAGGCACATCTATAAATCTCAATGGTTCGTCTCTTTTTTCTTCTTTCGTAAATCATTTTATGATTACGGAAACATCAAGATCATCTTTTCTCTCTCCATTTTCTTATCTCTTCGGCTCCAGACCAGTCTTTAGATGACTTTTTGCTCAATCGATCCTGCATTTTTACAGCTTCCTTACTTTTAGTCTTGTTTCTTAATCTTGCGCTCCATAGTTCCAATCTCTTTTGGGCTATGGAAATATCATCTAATTGTGATTTCATAGTTTTTGTTTTGAAACAGTGATATAAGAAGGTATGGGAAAACATTCAAAAATACAAAGATGCAATTTTTTAGCGAAAATGTTTACACGCCGTGAGGTCGATAGCGGTCCGGACGACATGATACTCATG
>QMUN01000018.1 GCA_003660605.1 Thermococci archaeon | reverse complement strand
CTTAAAACTCTTTTTATTTCTTCCATAGCGGCTAACCAGTTATATATATGGTGCATGACTCCAAACGATAAGACAATATCAAAGCTGTTATCTTCAAAAGCTAAATGTGTAGCATCCGCTTCCAAAAAACAAGCGTTGGAGTTATTCTTTTTCGCAAATTCAATCTGTTCCGGATCTACATCTACTCCTGTGACATTTAGCCGGTACTTTTCAGCAATGTATTTAGATACCGCCCCACTACCGCATCCTATCTCAAGGAAATCTTGGTTTTCTTTTAGTTCTACATACTCCAATAGTTTTTGAGCACGATTTACGACATGCTCAGCATGCTTTTGGGTATTCATGAACCATTTTTCAATTCTACCTAATTTCATTTTTACACCTTTTTTATTTCGGTCTTTTTTCCTCCGATAAAGTTTTTATTTGATTTGTCATCTTATTTAGTTAATTTTATAAAGAACATGCCTGTACTCTTCATGTAATTTCTATATGCCTCTCCGAATTTTGCTATCAATACCCTTTCTTCATATCTCGCTTCGAGATACCAAAGCACAGAAAACACAGAGATTATGGGAATAAGCCACAATGTTCGGAAGAAAAATAGATAAGCAATATTCATACAAATAATACCTGTAAAATTAGGATGTCGTACTACGGAATAAGGTCCATCTGTTATAAGCTTGTCAACATCGATAGGTTTCATCTGTGCTTGTTCAATTTTATGAGTTGAAACGAGAGATACTACAAATATAATTGTCAAAATACCTCCGACAGTTATAGAGATATAATCACAAAGACTCAGTTCAGTCCTCAGAAATATAATTCCTATAGGTACTAAAGTAGCAAAGTTAATTGCAGCTAAAATTGGTGGAAATATGTAAAAGTTCTTCTTCATCACTCCTTCCTCCAGCATAGTTTTGAATAGAGAATTAAGCCTAACGCGAAAAGTAAACAGGATAATGCTATAGTTAAACCTATCTGTCCGAGACTCAGTGGATTGTAATATGTAAAATCTTCTCCTTCAAGAAGATATACGATCGAAGCATTGGCTGAAGAGATGGGATAGATTCTGGCAAAAACTTGCAAAAATGATGGCAACATCGAGTAAGGAGCAAACATCCCGCCAAGAAAAGCTGTTAATAATGTAATTGCAATGCCACTGTGAGTAGCGGCTGACTCTCCTTTAATGAGAGATGCTATGATCAGGCCTATGCCTGAGGATGCCAAAGCTATTAGCAGGAAAAATCCCAAAGCTTTTAGTATATTTACAAAATCATAATCAAATTTTGCTCCGTATATTAAACCGACTATTAAAAGTAAGATCGATCCTATCAACGAGAAAGTTAATATTCCGAAAACTCTGCCGAGTCCTTCCTTCCAAGGCTTTACAGGCATCGAAGCTATTTTTAAATATAGCCCTCTTTCTCCATCAGAAGCTATTGATCCCGCTAAATCTGACTGTCCTGCTATCATAATTAAGAAAGTAATCATAGATAGACTCAAACCCCCCTTTAAGTTAGGTATAACCTCTTCTGGAACATCTCCCCACATGATGGGCATTACAATCAGGAAAAATATTGGCACGGCAAAGGTGAAGAACAATACTATTCTATCCCTCAAAAATTCTTTAAGGTTTTTTTCCATAACTGCTGTGATCATGATATCACCGATTTTTCTGTGAGTTTGAAAAAAACATCCTCGAGAGAAGGTTTTTCCGCATCTATTCTCATAGTTTTACATCCTATCTTATCAAGCGATCTAACTATATCAGGTATCTCCTTTTCAGGATCCTCACAATATACTCTATATCCTTTCTCAGTTTCTAATACCTTCTTATTCTCACTGAATTTCCTGAGGATATTGGCAATTTTCTCACTTTTTATCATTGTCTCCACATTTACAACGTTTTTCAATCCACTTCTCTTTTTCAATTTTTCTGGCGTATCTTCTATTATAATCCTCCCTTCGTCTATAAATCCCACCCTTGAAGCCAATTCAGCATCTTCTCCTATGTGTGTGATGAGAAGGATAGTTTTTCCTTCCTCGTTTATCTCTTTTAACATGCCAAAAAACTCCCTTCTAGCCGATGGGTCTAAACCTGTACTCGGCTCGTCGAGAATTAAAATTTTTGTCCCGGGAAAGAAACCTGTTCCTACTTCCAATCTTTTTCTCATTCCTCCCGAGTAGTCTGAGACTCTCTCTCCTGACATTTCTGAAAATCCAATTTTTTTCAATATATTTTCTGCTAACTTTTTAGCTTCATTTTTTGAGAAGCCGTAAAGTCTTCCGAAGTAAATGAGATTTTCCTTTCCTGTCAAAAGGGGAGAAGAAAAATTCTCCTGAGGAACGTAACTTATAAGTTCTTTTGCTTTTTTGCGTTCATAAATTCTTACTATACCACTAGTTGGTGAAGTTACCGATGCTATTATAGAAACGAGCGTGGTCTTTCCAGATCCGTTCGGTCCCATTAAAGCATAGAACTCCCCTTCTTCTATTTTTAAATTTACTTTTTTGAGAACTTTTTTATCTCCATATCTTTTAACTAAGTTTTCTACATATATCGCGTTCATAGTTAACCTTTTAAATTTCCATATATAAAGCATGTAGAAACTCTGTATTACAAAGTGCATAAAATGAAAGATGAAGAACTTTTAGAAGCGTTTGAACAGGTGGAAAGATTTATAGATTATCGGTACAGAAAGAGCCATGGTAATCTTTTCCTTATATTAGGGATATACTTTTTTATTGCAATAATCTTTTCGGGATATGGTCATGAGATCTCTGAAGCTATAAATATATCTCCTGCTCTTTTAGGTATCAGCATGTTTATGCTATTTATCTTCCTGTATCTCCTTTTTGTTGGAAGAGGATTCCATGTAGCTTACAAAACAGGATTGGATAAACTAGAAAAAGAAAAAAAGGCTTCATTTAAAAAGAAAGAGAGAATTTCATATCTCTCACTCTTTCTAATACTCTTTTTTATTTTCGTTTTTATGGGGTATACATCTTCCCATATACCTTTTTGTGTTGTATGGTGTATAGGTGTAGGAATTGCAAATATTGCTATTTTCGTATCAAATAAAAAGATCTATGGTAAAAAACATTATCATGAAGAACTTCTCTGGGCAGGATTAGTACTTCTAGTCTCAGCTCCCATAGTTTTTTTGGTGCCGAGTAACTTCTCTATCCTTTTTACCGCCTTTCTTTTTCTCGGGATATACTCTGGCATTGTATTTCATATATACTCTGATGCTGAAAGAATTTTGAGGGAAAGCTTGACTGGTGGTCTTGGAAAACTTCTCTCTTCTGAATCAAAACTCTCGAGTCCTGTACGTTTGGGTATAATGATCTTACTGAGAACAAAAAGTAAGATGGTATTCAGTGAAATACAGAAAACTTTGAGATTGACGCCGGGAAATTTAGACAGTCATCTAAGACATTTAGAAAAAAGCGGATATGTTCATATAAAAAAGGGATTGAGCCTGAAAGGCCCAAGAACTATCGTAGAGATAACACCAGAAGGAGAAGAAAATCTCAAAAGATATGTATCAAAATTGAAGTTAGCTCTTTCGTATAAAGAGAAATAAAAGTTATATGTATTTTCTTTCATTGTACTCTACTAAGGTTTTCCGTATCCCTAATCACTCTTTCTAACTGCTCTATATCCGGCTGGATTTCTAAAGGTTTTTGTGCAAGTTCCATCGCTACTTTTTGATCTTTTAAACCAGCGCCCGTGATCTCGATAACTACTGTGTCTCCTCGATCTATGACGCCAGTTTCAACAAGCTTTTTCAATCCCGCAACGCCAGCGGCACCTGAAGGCTCTGCAAATATTCCCTCTGTTTTTCCAAGAAGCTTCTCAGCGAAAAAGATATCATCATCAGTAACTTGTTCAGCTACTCCCTTAGTTTTTTTAATCGCCGGAATCGCGGTATCAACATCCCATGGATACGGATCGATAAGACCTCCAGCAACTGTATGTGGATTTTCCCAGATAGGAATATCATATGGATCTATATCCTCTTTAAATCCTTTGACTATCGGTGCGCATCCTTCAGCTTGTATACCTGCTAATCTAGGCAAAGTATCGATAAAATCAAGGTCTTTGAACTCGAAATATCCCTTTGCATTTCCGGAAAGCAACGTCCCGGCTCCCATAGGAATAAAAACCCAATCTGGTACCTGAAATCCAAGCTGTTCGCATATTTCATATGCTATCGTTTTAGAGCCTTCTGGCTGATACGGATTGAATGCACCGCAACTGGGCACAGGATGCCATCCATAGCGATCTCTTCCTATTTTCATTAATTGATAACACGGATCTTCTTTCCCTTTGGCAATTGATTTGATAACTTTGGCGCCGTAGATCGAAAGCTGTGCGATCTTTGCCGTTGAAACATCTGTTGGCACAAATGCATAGCAGTTTATCTTCGCTCTTGCAGAATAGGCTGCTAATGCTATAGCTGCATTCCCGCTTGAGGCGGCTACTACTGAGTCAGCTCCGAATTCGACTGCTTTTGACACTCCTACACTCATTGGGCGATCTTTGAATGAGCCTGTCGGATTTCGAGTTTCGTCTTTTAAGAAGATGTGCTTCACTCCAATTTTTTCCGAAAGATTTTTCGCTTTGATCAGTGGTGTTCCACCTTCACCCAACGTTACTATATTTTTAATATTTTCAATCGGTAGAAATTCTTTATACTTCCACATGCCTCTTTCACGTTTTTCTAATTCCTTTTTGTTGACTTTCTCGGAGATTTTATCGTAATCATAGATAATATCCAGTTTACCTCCGCATCTTCTGCAGAGATATAATCCCTTGGCGGGCTTGTGGGAAATGCCACACTTTACACATTTAAGAGTTTTAACGAACATATTACTTTATAATCTCCCATTTGCTTTGATACTTATCCAACTCATCGATCGTATAATCATCCATCGGATGTTCCCTCTCAGGAATCTCCAGATGTTTTTTCTCACCGCAAAGCTCAGTGGAAAAATACCTCTGACCTGTATCATTGATCATAGTTACAATCATTTTAAGCTCGGGATGCTTCCTAGAGAGCTTAATAGCTCCTGCTACATTACAACCAGAGGAAATGCCACAAAACATCCCCTCATCCATAGCTAGTCTCCTGGCCATACTTATAGCCTCCTCTGATGTAGTCAAAATAATACCATTCAGTATACTGACATCAAGATTCCTTGGGATGAATCCATCGCCAATGCCCTCAATTTTATGAGAGCCCCACTTTCTCTCAGCGAGCATCGGAGCCTCTGTAGGTTCCAGAGCATAAAGCTTAATCTCGGGATTCTTTTCGCGCAAGAATTTACCAATGCCTGTAATTGTACCACCGGTACCCTGAGATGCAATAAAAGCATCTACTTTACCATTAGTCTGTTCCCAAATTTCAGGACCTGTAGTTCTATAATGCGCCTGGATGTTATACTTATTGGTATACTGACCAGGCTCCCAGTACCTGCCAGGATGCTCCTTCTTAAGCTCAGCAGTTTTTTTAAGACATAGATCAACATCGCTTTCAGCGCCAGGTGTAAAAACCAGATCAGCTCCATACGCTCTAATAATTTTTTTTCTTTCCTCACTCATACCCTCAGGCATGACGACTGTAACCTTATACCCAAGTAATCTGCCGACAAAGGAACAGGCAATTCCTGCATTTCCAGTCGAGGTTTCGAGTATTTCCATCCCGGGCTTCAGATCACCATCCTTTATCGCATTAGTAATTATCTCATAATAAATCCTGTCTTTCAGACTCCCTGTAGGGCTGAACCATTCAATCTTACCAAAGACATCAGCGTTGATCTTCTCCTTTTTAGGTATATTATTTAATCTTACAAGCGGCGTTCTCCCAATCGTTTCAAGCATATTTTTTGCTATTTTTTTATTAGAGTTCCATTTTACCATTTACATCACTTTGTATCTCTAATTTTCTACTCTTCAAGTCTATATATACTCTATCGTGCTCGGAGGTTTAGGTGTGATGTCGTACACTACTTTTATAACACTCGGTATCTCATTCAGTATTCTGTCTCTGAGTTTTTCTAATTTTTTCCAGGGGACATTAGTAGGAAACGCTGTAAGTGCATCTTTCGATTCCACACACCGCACTGCGATGATATTTCCAAAGATACGGTTCCCGTTCTTCATTCCCGTAGCTTTATCATTCAAAAGCACGGCAAATGTTTGGAAAGGTTTTAACTCCAATAATTCTTCTTCCGTAATTTTTGTCGCCTTTCTCACCACTTCTGTTCTTTCAGGCGTTACCTCTCCAATGACCCTGCACGCAAGTCCTGGACCGGGAAAGGGTATTCTATCCCACAACTGCTCGGGAAGCCCCAACGCCCTTCCCACCGCACGCACTTCGTGTTTATATATATCCTTCAGCGGCTCTACGATCGTTAGACCGTATCTCTTGGGATCTATACCTATCTGCTCCAGCACGTTGTGCTGCGTCTTGATTCCTCCTTTTGTTTCCTTTATGTCAGCAGCTATTGTTCCCTGTATCAAGTATTTTGCTTTAAAATCCTTCAAAATTCTTCCCAAAACAGTATAAAACGTGTTTCTGAAAGCCTTTCTTTTTTCCTCAGGATCGGTAATCCCTTTTAGGCTATCAAAAAATTCTTTCTGTGCATTCACCACCGTGATATCAAGTCCCCTTTCTTTAAAGAACGAAGATACCTGCTCCGGCTCACCTTCACGCATCAGCCCATCATCTATGAAAACAACTTTTAAATCGTCCACCACTGTGTGTGCGAGAAACGCGCAGACAGTACTGTCAACGCCACCCGATGCTGCAACTACAGTCCTTCCCTTTATCTCTTTCAGCTCATCTTTTTTCTTCTCAATATATTTATCTGGATCAAACATGTACTAAAAAGGAAGGATGGGTTTAAAATGTTTCCTATCGAATAAGTTTCTTCATCTATTTTCAAAAGAAAGTAAACTTTTTATACTCCGAAAACAATGAATAAATTAAGAATATGTGAGGATGTCATGCGTCCAAAATTGGAGATGCTAAGACAAAATCACCTCCGTTATTTCATCCACGCATGTCAATGGACAAAGCATGACATTCTCTTTTTCTTTTCAAGAATCATTTCTTTACAACAAGATGCCATAAAAAGATTGTATCTCGTGGGAGACTATGGAGATGAATGGGATCTCTAAAAGTGTTCTGGAACTTTATGAAAACTTTGCCTCTATCAAAAATCTTTTATAACGGCGTTATATGACATCGTTATATGGCTACGATTCTCGATTGTATTGGAAATACTCCATTGGTAAAACTCAAAAATAGAGAAATATATCTAAAACTGGAAGGTTTTAATCCCGGAGGGAGTGTCAAAGATAGAGTTGCTTATTATATGATAAATAAAGCAGAGGAAGAGGGTATCCTGAAAAAAGATACCATTCTCATAGAACCTTCCTCAGGAAATACGGGAATAGGACTGGCACTCGTAGCCACAGTTAAAGGATACAGACTTGTAATAGTAATGCCTGAAACGATGAGCATAGAAAGAAGGAAAATTTTAGAACTATTTGGAGCAGAGATACTTCTTACAGGATCTGAAAATCCTTTGAGTTCCATGGAAACTGCTATAGAGGAAGCGAAAAAGATCGCAAAGAAAAAAGGATACCTGATGCTGGATCAGTTTTCAAATGAAAACAATGTTCTTGCCCATTATGAAACGACTGCTCCTGAGATATGGAAACAAACTAGTGGTAACATAACTCATTTTGTCGCTGGTATAGGAACTGGTGGAACCATAACAGGAGTTGGAAAGTTTTTGAAAGAAAAGAATCCAAATATTAAAATAATAGGAGTATTACCAAAGGATCCAATTCAGGGATTAAAAAATATAAAAATCACTCCCAAACCGAAAATTCTGAATCTTGATCTGATAGATGAGATCATTGAGGTGAGCTTGGAAGACTCTATTAAAAATGTCAAAAAATTAGCTGTAGAGGAGGGAATTTTTGCAGGATTTTCCTCTGGTGCTGCAACTCATGCGGCATTACAAAAATACAATGAAGAAGAAGGGGTTTATGTTGTTATTCTTCCAGATGGGGGAATGAGATATTTAAGTATGTTGTGATTATTCCTTCAACTTTACGATGTATGTTTTCTTATACTTCTCTTTTTCTATTAAATCCCTCTGTTCCATTTCCATGAGTAATCTACTAACCTTTGATTTAGAGAAATTTGTTCTTTCTCTTATCTCTCTTTGAGTTATCTTACCTTTTTCCTTAATCAAATCCATAACAACTTCTTCATCCTCTTTTAAAAAATTGGTGCCTTTCTTTCTCGTAAATTTGAATAGACACCCTAAAAACAGTCCTGAAATAAATGCTAATAATATGTATATAAAAACAAGATTGTTATCTCCTTCTTTTTCCATAGTTTTAGAGATGCCCAAAATTATGTAAAATTCTTCATTGATAATATCTTTGTTCCAGAATATGATAAGAGACCTTCCCTCTGATTTTATGCCTGAAGGCTTTGGTGTGATCGGTGAAACAAAAGACATAGTTGAAGGAACTTTTACTACCAGTTCAAAGTTTTCTACTTTGCAGGGGAAATTAAATATTGGCGAAAATATATACTTCCCTTCCTTTGTTTTATTCAGTGCATCTGTATCAAAGGATATTGTAATTCTGTATTCCTCATCCTTCTTTAAAACTTTTCTGAACTTACATTTTATTTTCTTTTCTCCCTTTTCCTCGGAAATAATGTATTCTAAGTCCCCTTCTAAATCGTAGCAATGAATATTGCTTATTGGATATACTGAGTAGTATGTTATATATTCCATGTCTTCTCCCATATTTTTGATGGTAAATGTTATTTCTTCGTTTAATATTTCTTTCTCTGTTACAAAAATAGATATAT
>QMUN01000017.1 GCA_003660605.1 Thermococci archaeon | reverse complement strand
GCAGCATTCCACTGCAGTGTCGGTCTGACATTATTTATCGTTGCTCCGTTTGCAGGTGAGTTCAATGTAGGAGCAGAAGGTTTTTGAGTATCGTAGATTATAGAGAACTGTTTTGCGTCTGTACTATTAGCTGTGTCTTTTGTGACTATTCTCATTATAGTTATCTGTCCTGAGGAGGTAATATTCTGAACTTTAGCGTTTACTGTAATTGTAAGGGTCTCTCCGACCTCTATTCTGTACCCAGAACTATTTGGTGTCCCTGTCGCAGATAAATGATCTCCAGCTATGGTAAAATTCCAATTCGGAGCAGTCACGCTCTGGTAATAAAACTGCCCTGTGTCTCCTGTGGTATTTTCAAATTTTATCTCTTTGATAGGGTCTCCTGATGTATTGTAGACTATTACGGAGTAATCTATATAGCCTGTTGTGTTTATCGCTTCAGGATTTATTGTTATGTTACTCAAATGAGTTGCACTTAAAAATGTTAAAGATGTCAGTACTATCGAAATCAGGAAAAAAGCTTTTTTATTCATATTTGTCATCCTCCAGTTTTTCAATAACTTTTTCAAGAAATTCCTGCCAGTTCTTCGCATGAAGCTTACCTTTAAGCTCTACAGCTTTAAAATATAACCCATCCGGGATATTTTTGAATGTTATGTTTTTCATATCTTGCCACCTTTGCTTTAAATACTGTATATGATAATAATAATGTTTATCCTTTAAATAGTTTTCGGTCGGCAATGTTGATTATCAACATTTATGACCCTTTTGTTCAAAACTCTGTATCACCATATGTGCTGATGTTTGCTCGATTCCCCTTATTGAGTTTATTTTATTGAGAGTTCCGTCTAATTGCGACTTATTTATGCTTACTATAGCATCTATTTCCCCGGTGACCCTGAATATCTCTGCAGATTCAATTTTTTTTAATTTTTCAAAAGCCTCTTTCCTTAAATTAGGTTTTATTTTGATAAAAATGTAAGATTTACCATCATCTCTCTCCAAGTACTTTACTGCTCTATCTGTTAGATCTATAAACTTTCTACCAGTCCTGATAAATTCAAGCTCCCTTAATTCTCTCAGATGATTATTTAAAGCCTGTCTTGTAATCCCCAACTCTTCAGAGATTTCCTCCTGCGATTTTTCCACTGTGTAAACATCTATCTTTTCGCTTTCGTCATAAAGCTTCTTTAAGATCTCGTACTCTCTTTTAGTTAACACAGTATCACCTTTACCTTTACATTGTAAGAGTATACATGTATTCTTTTTAAATGTTTTGAAATGTGGGTTCTGTTATTTTTTCAATACACGGAGTTAGATCAGCAGTGTAATGATGGACATCTACTTTTCTTGTTCATGAGCAACCTTATTTGCTTATTGCACTTTTTAATTCACCTATGAAGGACAACACCAAAATTAAACCAATTAAAAAAGCCAGTTTTTTTCCAAATGCCTTTTTTGTATACACATATTGCACCTGCTTTTGGAAACATCGATGAAAGCTCTCCATAACTTAAACAAGTAAATGCAGCAACAATTGCTGATAGTAGGAAAGAGATTCAGATAGCATTTCCAGCTAAACCTGCAACCTTGCCTATTAAAGCATAGATTCCTGCACCTAGGATTAGACCTATACCACAAAGCATTGCCTCTAATAAGCCTAATTCTCTCTTTAATTTGGTTTCCCTTTTCATTTTTTGCATCCCCACACTTATTTTACATATCTTAATAAGATTTTATGAATTCTTCATAGCTCTTAACAACATCTTCAAGTTTGGGGGAATCAAAAATATTTCTACCCAGGAACTCGTTGGTTGTGGAGGCATACATATCCCGTATTATATTTTTCAATTCAGGAGCCAATTTTGGTGGCTGTTCTCTGCAGAATTTTTTCCATTCTTTGATTTTTTGTTGCGTTGCAACTTTCTTTGCTTCTTCCACATCTCTGTACCAGTTAGTATTTTTATAATATTGTCTTGCAATCTCTTTGCTCACAGGGACATCCCCGTAAGTAAATCTGCATTCGTCTAACGTACCGATAACGTCAACGAGCATGAGTTCTCTATCAGGGTTATATGCCAGCTCTATTTTTCCGTCCTCATTCACTAATTTGGCTTTCCTTGCTATTTCAGTGATAAGATTATTGACTTTCAATAAAACTCTTTTGATTTCGTCTACCTCATCATCTTTCAAGCCTGCAATTTCTTGTGCTTCTCTCCAAGTAATGTATCTATCTCTCTTTTCCAGTTTTGTGCTTACATCAAATATGGATTTCTCAAGTTTCTCCCCAGGTTTTGGATAGTGGTCCAAACCTAGATCTTCATAACTGACATCTCCCCTTTCCAGTCTTCCGAAAACGCTTGAACCTTCTGGCAAACTATTCCTATAAATTACTTCAAGAGGTATTAAAAAATTTATAAGTTCCTGCGTATACATAGAATAGTCATATTTGCCGTTCTCAAATTCTGGATGGATAACTCTTACCAAACTTATTTCCATAACATTTGTAGGTTCTTCTATTTCGTCCAGTCTAACGAGCTTTCCATCTTTTCTCACCACCCCTCGATAATGTGTTTTAATTCCATGCTCTTCTGCTTTCTCAAAACAATAAGCCCCCATCAGACACAGGGCAGCACCTTTATGCGGAATGTTATCAGGCATTTTACCCCAGTCGAAAACAGAGTAGTGGTCTGAAAAAATAAATCTCCCAATACCTGTCTTTTTTTCCTTCGGTTCTTTCAAAATTTGTAAATCCTTAACACTTCCCATATTTTTGCACCTTCTTATCTGCATTATCTAATTTTTCTTTTAGATTTTTTCGCATTTTCACACCTCTCTTAACTTTTTGATAATTTTATCATAAACTCTAAACAACTCTCTAATTTCTTTTATTTTAAGGGAATAGAGCTTTTCAGGTGGTTTATTCTCAAAATTTACAAACCCCAAATCGTATAACAACTTCAAATGTTTTGATGCAGAAGACTCCGTTATGTTTAATTCCTTTGCTATTTCATGAACAGATATTTTTTTCTTTTGGCAGAGCATCTGTAATATATCTCTTCTCGTTCTGGCTCTTATCGCTCTGGCAAGTTTTTCGTCAGGCATAATTTTATACTATTCTGGTCATTTATAAAGCTTTCTCAATTGCTCAGTTGAACATTAGGGAAACTAAAATTTTCCTCCATCCACTTCCAACAAACTCTTATGATGTTTACCTATATATATGCCCAACCGAAACCAATCAAATCATACTCTATAAGTGTTCTTTCATCTACTTCATTTGGATTTAATAACTTCGCATTAAGTACTTCTGCTACTTTTTTGTATTTTCTTGTGGACAGACATATAAAATATAAGTCATTCTATGATGAGTTTTCTAATTGCTCATATCCTATCAACAACACCCAAAAAGAATTCTTTATCTTTTCTGTGTGTAAGCAAATCAGCAACTTTATCTTTTTCGACCCATTTGGCTTCTGGGTTTTTAGGATCGATTGGTTTTAGAACTTCCTGATCTGTTTTAAATAAAAACATAAAGATTGTTTTTAGTTCTGATTTATCGTCTCCACCATTCAAACTAATTTTATATCTCTGATAACTGCCAAGTTCTTTAATTAATTCCAAATGATTTATTCCAGATTCTTCATAAATCTCTCTTTTGGCGGCATCGAGTTTATCTTCACCATAATCAATATGACCCTTGGGCAAAGACCAGGAATTTCCATTCTGGTTTACAACAAGTACTCTGTTTTTGTTTATTACAACACCCCCCGCACTTTTAGTTTGTTTCATGATTTCAAAGAAAGAGTTCAACTTAAATAATTTTCGTCTGCCGAGCAGCATATCGTGTAGCACCTGAAACCAAACTTTTTTTAAGTACCATAACAATGTACTCTCATGATAGATATGAAAGGAAAAAACCTGGTGAGTGTTCACGATCTGAGCAGAGAGGAAGTAGATCAGATTTTTAAAACTGCCGAGTATCTGAAAATGAAAAAAAAGACAGGGGAAAAATGTGAGATATTAAAAGACAAAACTTTGGCCATGATCTTTGAAAAACCGTCTCTGAGAACTAGAGTAACATTTGAAACGGGCATGACACAATTGGGAGGTCACGCTATTTATCTGGCTCCAACAGATATTCAGATGGGCAAAAGAGAGCCTGTCTATGATGTGGCGAGAAATCTCTCAAGATGGGTAGATGGGATAATGATAAGAACGTTTTCCAATGATATAGTCGTGGAGTTAGCTGAGGAGTCTAAAGTCCCTGTAATAAATGCTCTTTCCGATTTACTTCATCCATGTCAGAGCTTGACAGACCTCTTTACTGTTTATGAGAAAAAAAGGGTATTGGAAGGATTAAAGCTCGCGTATGTAGGAGATGGAAACAATGTATGTCACTCTCTAATGTTCACATGTGCAAAATTAGATGTGAAAATGAGCATTGCATGTCCGGATGGGTATGAACCGAGTAAAGAGATAGAAAAACTTGCAAAAGAAGATGGATTAGAATTGATGATAACAGAAAATCCTGAGAAAGCGGTGAAAGAAGCGGATGTTATATATACGGATGTCTGGACGAGCATGGGGCAGGAATCTGAAAAGGAGAAGAGATTGGATATATTCAGGAATTATCAAGTTAATATGGATTTGGTAAGGAAAGCAAAATCAGATGTTATTGTAATGCACTGTTTGCCCGCGCATTATGACGAGGAGATAACAAAAGAAGTGATAGAATCGAAATACAGTGTTGTGTATGATGAAGCTGAAAACAGACTCCACGTTCAAAAAGCTGTGATGGCATTAACGATGTAGGTTTTTATGCATTTGAGATTTAACTGCCGCTTCTGGATCGAAAATGAAAAAGGTGAGTACATTCTCGGAGAAGGAAGCTTCATACTTTTAAAAGAAATTGAAAAAACAGGATCGTTGAGTAAAGCTGCTGAGAATCTCGGGATGAGTTACTCTTATGCATGGAGAAAGATAAAAAAGATTGAAAACGTAGTGAAGAATAGGATTGTGGAAAGTCACAGAGGCGGTAGAGAGAAGGGACAAACTCTTCTGACAGATTATGGAAAAGATCTTCTATTCCTTTATAAAAAATTGGATGAAAAGATAAAAGATTTAAAGCTTGATGAACAGATTATTAATAGATGAAAAAAATTCTGGATAAGTTAGGTGCCAAGATACTGAGAGACGAGTCTCGTGGAGAGTATTCATTGATCGAGTTTTCTCTCAATGAAATTTATTACAGCAGAGTTAAAATGCTCATATATCCAAATAAAATAGTATTGGAGAGTCCCGTAGTCTATATAGAAAATCCAAACGCTTCTAAGGAATTATTTAGTAAATATAAAAGTAACTTTGAAGAGGTGAAAACAGGGAAGGAGTATAAATACAAAAAAACTCTTCCAAAAGACACACATCAATTGAGGGGATATATTAAAAAACTCGTCAGAAGCTCATGCATAGTGGGATTAAATTATGAATTGAGATACTATCGTAAATACAAAGCAAGAGAAGCTGCAAAATTACTGGAAAAATATGGATACCCTATAGAGTTCGACTAGTATCTATTATAAATCTTATTTTTTATTTCCAGATGGTCAAGAATCTTTCCAACTACAAAATCGACTATATCCTCTATTCTTCTAGGTTTTATGTAAAAAGGTGGAGCTGCAGGAAGGATCAATACATTTTCCCTCGATAATTTTAACATATTTTCCAGAGCGATACTACTTAATGGAGTCTCTCTTATAGCGAGTACCATTTTTCTTTTTTCTTTTAAAGATACACTCCCTACTCTCGTAATTAAGTTATCATTGATTCCTGAGGCTATTTTTGACATTGTAGATATACTGCATGGAGAAATAACAAAGGCATCAAAGAAATTACTTCCTGAAGCTATTTTACTTTCCATTTCGTTATTAAAATAAAATTCATCGGCTAAATTTTTTAAATAGTCTAAATTATAATTTGTCTCTGTCTTCAATATATTTTCTGCTGTTTTTGAGATTATGAGGATAGTTTCCACTTTTTTTGATAAAAACTCTACGAGTTTCACTCCGTATATGGCACCTGAAGCTCCTGTCATTCCAATTACGATCTTCATGATCATAAAAAAGCAGAGGAGAATAAATAATTATCTTTAAAAACTTTCTATTATAGAAGATAATATGAAAATAATTTTAAGTGAAAATGCGCCAAAACCTGTGGGACCGTATTCCCAAGCAGTAAAAGCAAACGGATTTTTATTCATCTCAGGGCAGCTGGGTATAGATAAAGACGGAAACGTGAAAGAAACTATAGAAGAACAGACTGAACAGGCTTTGGAAAATATAAGATCTATCCTAAAGAAAGAAAATTTAGACCTTAAAAATGTCGTAAAGGTAACCATATTTTTGAAAGACATGGAAGATTTTGGAAAAATGAACTCTGTATACGAGAGATATTTCAAAATTCCTGCAAGAGCATGCGTTGGAGTAAACCTGTTCAAGAATTTTAAAATAGAAATAGAAGCTGTAGCATCTTATGAATAGAGTTTACATAGAAACTTACGGCTGTACGATGAATAAAGCAGATACGGAGATAATGATAGGATATCTTGGAGATCTTTACACAGAGGATATAGAAAAAGCTGATATAGTCATAATAAACTCGTGCGGAGTAAAAATTCAGACGGAAACAAAAGTTTTAAGGAGAATAAGAGAACTCTGTGACTCGAAGAGAGTTATAGTGGCTGGATGCCTTCCTAGAATAAATCCAGACAGTATAGATAAAAGAGTTTATGGTATATTGGATCCCCAAAGCGTAAATAGAGTCAGAGAAGTAGTAGAGAAAGTGGCAAAAGGAGAAAGAGCTGAGATATTTTCTGAAAATGTGGATAAAAGCTTCTTTAAGAAGAAAAGAAAAGGTATAACAGCTGTAATTCCCATATCTGAAGGGTGTCTTGGTAGATGCGCATACTGCGGAACAAAATTTGCAAGGGGAAATTTATTGAGTTTTGATTTTGACAATCTAATTGATGAAGCAAGAAATGCGATAAATAATGGATACAAACAGATCTTTATAACTTCTCAGGACACGGGATGCTACGGATTTGACAAAGATCACAGGCTCCCGGAACTCTTGGATAGTATAACAGAGATAGAAGGGAAATTCAGAGTCAGGGTAGGAATGATGAATCCAGATAATGCTTTAAAAATTCTGGATGATCTTATAAGATCCTATAAATCTGAAAAAATTTATAAGTTTCTCCATTTGCCTGTACAATCTGGAGATAACGATGTATTAAGAAAAATGAATAGAAATTACACAGTTGAAGATTTTGAGTATATCATAAAGAGATTCAGAGAGGAGATAAAAGGTTTATATCTCTGTACAGATATTATTGTTGGGTTTCCAGGGGAATCCGAGGAAAATTTCAAGAATACGGTAGAACTAATAAAAAGAGTTAAACCTGACAAGATCAATCTTACCAGATATTCCATAAGACCAAATACTGAGGCTGCAAAGATGAAACAGGTATACGGATGGATAAAGAAAAAGAGATCGAGAACAGTGCATGATCTGAGAATGAAAATATCGTATGAAAAAAATAAAGAGTATGTGGGAAAAAGTTACGAGGTTTTAGTTATAAAAAAGGGGAAAGAAAACATGATGGGGAGGATATTTAACTACAAACCTGTCGTGGTGAATGGAGATATAGGAGAGTTTAAAATAGTTAAAATAAGGAGGGCTGCTCCAACTTATTTGATAGGGGTCTGAATCAATCTTTTGAAAAAACTATATATCGTCAGGAGAACTACTATAACAAAAATAGAGACCGTTAAAATCCAGATATACGGATTTTTCATATCTGTTCCAATTTTTAGTATGTGCACAAAAGAAAGTATTAATGCAGCATAGGAGATATAATGAATAATTCTCCAGTTTTTTCTAAGTTTTTTGATTGTAGACCTAAACGATGTAAAAACAAGTATAAGCATAAAGTAAAATCCTAAAACTCCAAGCCCTACACTGCTTATTCTGGGTATGAAAACGCTGGAAAGATTAATATTCCATTTGTAATTATCAAAAATGTTTAATATTCCATGTAGAAAAGTAAATATCAAAGCCAATTCACTGATTTCACAGTGATATTTGTTTTTATAATCTAAAAACCTGCCGATCCCTAATAAAACAGATAATGAAAGTAATAAGTATCCAACAAATCCGAAGGTTCTCACAAGATACCATATATACGGTTTCGATGTCTCAATCTCTTCACTTATTGTTTGGATACCAGTTTCACCGATCTTAATCTCAATAGAAAAATTATCCCTGTAAGTGACAGTATAGTTCCTGTGGTATTGATCGTCTGTTATCTTTAATTCTGTTTTTAAATTTAATATTCCACCTCTTTCTGTTGTGACAAGCCAGAGGATTGTTTCTCCAGTCTTTACCTCCTGATCTATCGTAAAATCTTCGCCAGTTAGGTAAGCTGTGATTTCTCTTTCCGATCTTAAAATATCTGAACTTCCCGATATTTCAAACTTTATTTTCACTGAAAACTCTTCATTAGATTTGACTCCTTTTGGAGCTTCAATAATGTAGTTGTATGTAAAATGATGAGCTTCTGAACAGTCTTTTCCTATTATTTCCGTGTTTTCATCAGGAAGTGCTGCAACACTGGAAAATAAAACCATGATAATGATCAAAACTAATTTTTTCATGAAAACCCAATTAAAGAAAACTTTAAAAAGTTTGTGTTTCTCTATGCATAATAAAATCTTATTCTATCCCCTGTTTTTAGATTAAAAAACTCTGCAGCGTTCTTTTTGTTTGCAACTATCTCTAAAAACCCATGACTTCCTATGAGAACTAAAAAATCTTCACTTTCTGAGTATGTTTTCAGAAATTTTATCTCTTTATCCATAAAAATTATTTTATTAAACTTTACATCACGTATATTCGTTATTATATTTCCAAAGTTATCTATATAGATTATGGTGCATTCTACATAATCTTTTTCTATTCTAGGATATTTTATATCTAAATCTTTAATTTTTTTTGTTTATTTTCCTTTTAAATCTTTTTTCAATGATATTTTTCCG
>QMUN01000016.1 GCA_003660605.1 Thermococci archaeon | reverse complement strand
AGTTAAGGGAGAGGAGTATAGACGAAAACGGTTCTCCAAAAAAGAAAGAATAATTATTTAAAAAGGAAGAGGGTTGAGGGAGAAACGTAGTTTCTCCCCATATGTTTCAATAACAAGCTTTTTTAAAAGAGTTGTTTATTTTATTGTATGCAAGATCATATCTTCATTGCGAAAAAAATTAAGAGTATTTCAAGAAAGGAAGTAGATTTTCTCTTTTCAAAACTCAATGCGGAAGAAAAACTAAAAGGAAAAAGGAAGATCTTTATAAAACCAAATTTATTCGCTCCTGAAAAATCAAAAACAGGGGCTACTGTGGATTTTGATCTTATATCATATGTTGTAGATTATTTGAATGAGATAGGTAAAAAAGTATACATAGGGGAGGTAGCAGCACATCAGTACGATTCAGAAAAACTCTTCAGAGATATAGGCGTTTATGATAGATTCAATGCAGAGTTCATAAATCTTAATTTTACAGAGTTTAAAGAGGTACTTTTTGAGATAAAGGGAAAAAAATACAGTTTTAAAGTTCCTAAAATTGTTCTGGATTGCGACGGAATAATAAATATGCCGAAATATAAGACACATGCTGCCACTCTTCTTACGATGGCAATTAAAAATTTCTACGGTCTACTTCCAGGGAAAGAAAAATGGAGAGGACATGCCTTAGGGCTCAACGAGACCTTTTACAATATACAAAAACTATTTCCTTCAGATATCGTGATTACAGACGCTTACATTGCAATGGAAGGTCTTGGACCGACTCTCGGCGTTCCTGTAAAGAAAAATTTACTCTTTGCATCTGATAATGCCATTGTCCATGATATGGCGATAAGTCAGATACTGAATGTGAAACTTGAATATCTTAAGTTCTATGAGAATATGAAGATTGATAAAATTTATTATAATGAAGAAGGGGAAGAAATTGATTATATAGACTTTTCTCTGAGATTGCCACCAGTGACATATACGCGATTCTGGTATCATGTTAATGAGTATTTCTACAAGTTTAGTCCCTCTCTAGAAAAAAGAGGGATACCTCCTCGAAAAGTATTGAACTTTCTTGTAAATGACAAAACAATAAAATTCTGGAGAAGACTTCAGAGATAACTTTTTTAATCTTTATAAAGATTTTATTTTATGAAAACAAAGGTGAGTAAAGTTTTCTATTTTGATGCAGCACACAGGATAGCAAACCATAAGGGAAAATGTAAAAATCTCCATGGGCATACGTACAAACTGATTGTAACGATAGAAGGGGAAATAGAGTCAGGAATGGTCATTGATTTTGAAGATCTAAAAAAGATCGCAGATCCAGTAATAAAAAAGTACGATCATTCTTATCTCAACGATTTTTTTGAGAATCCTACCGTGGAGAACATTGCGATAAAGATACTTTCGGAGATTCAGAAAAAAACAGACAAGATTGTCTCTGTAAAATTATGGGAGGGGAGAAATAATTATGCAGAAATACTTCCTTAGCGAGATATTTTTCTCGATCAATGGAGAAGGTTTACAGATAGGAAAACCCATGGCATTTATAAGGCTCGCAGGATGCAACTTGAGATGTAAATGGTGCGATACGAAGGGTTCATGGATACAAAAAGATCAAGCAACTCTTGAAGACATTGTCAAAGAGGTAAGTAAATACAATACAGAATGGGTCTGCATTACGGGAGGAGAGCCTCTTTTACAGGACATCGAGCCACTGATAAAAAAATTACAATACAAAATCTCCCTTGAAACTAATGGGACGATATATAATGATGTTATAAAAAAGATAGATTTTGTAAGTGTTGATATAAAAACGCCAAGCAGTGGAATGAAGAACGATTTTAAAGTTTTACAGAAAATACTGGGTGTCATGAGTTACGGACAGCTAAAAGCAGTAATCTCCGATAAAAATGATTATCTCTTTGTAAAAAAATCCTTAAATGATATAGATTTAAATTTTCCCCTGATTCTTCAGCCAAACTTTTTTAGATTGTCATATAAAGAGTTATTCTCTCTATATATAGAAGATCCTATAGATCATGATCTCAGAATACTCATGCAGATTCACAAGATAGGTGATTTAAAATGAATACGCAAGATAAAGAACCTGATGATAAAATAAAGCTGAATAAAGTGGGAATAACGGATTTAAAAACACTAATAAAAATAAAGAGAGATGAAAAAGAGTACTGGCACACACCAAAGGTCTCTATATTTATAGATCTCCCTGAAAATAAAAAAGGGATCCATATGTCAAGGCTCATCGAATGTATTACAGAGTCTTTGGAGGAAGAGATAGAAGAAGAACATTATTCTCTTGAGAATTTAGGTAAAAATATTCTGAAAAAGGTAAGATCTAAGCATTCTTATCAGAAAGGAGAAATTTCTTTCGTCTCGGAGCTTCCAATAATAAAAAAAACTCCAAAATCTAAAAAAAGAACTGTTGAACTCCATGAAGTATTTGTAAAGGTAATTCATGACGGAACGTGGAAAAAAGTATTGAGAGTTGAGGTAATTGGGAATACATTATGTCCCCATGCCCTGGAATTCTCTGGAAAGACGCATATCCAGAGAGCAAAAGGAACATTGGAAATAGAGTGCGAGTTTGAAAAAGATATAACACTTGAGGAAATGATAGATATCGTGGAAGAAAGCTTCTCTTCTGAGGTTTATACTCTCCTGAAGAGTGAGGACGAGGCTCATGTTATTGAAACTATGCATAAGAATCCGAGATTTGTGGAAGATGTTACAAGAAGAATCTTAGAGAGATCAAAAAAATTTGGATGCAGAGCGAGGGCTGAGTGTATAAGTTATGAGTCTATTCACAGGCACAATGTTTACTCAGAGGGAGAGATATGAGGGCTGTAGTTTTAATGTCAGGGGGATTGGACTCATGCGTCTGTGCAGGGATAGCTAAAAATATGGGATACGATTTAAATATTTTATTTGTGAAATACGGGCAGAAAACTGAAAAAAAGGAAGAAAAATGTGTTAAAAAAATAGCAGATTATTTTAAAGCAGATTTAAAAATTATTAATCTGGGATTTTTAAAGGATATAGGAGGATCCGCACTGACAGACACAATAGAGGTGACTCGAGATGATAAAGGGATTCCAAGTACATACGTTCCATTCAGAAACACTATATTTCTTTCCTTGGCAGTAGCGTGGAGCGAGGTCTTAAATGCAAAAGCTGTATTTTATGGTGCAAACTCTGTGGATTTTTCAGGGTACCCTGACTGTAGACCAGAATATTTTAAAACATTTCAGTATTTGATCGAAAAAGGAACAAAAAAAGGAGATATAAAATTAATGGTACCATTGGCAAATATGAGCAAATCAGAGATTGTAAAAAAGGGAATAGAACTGAAATTACCTTTAGAATATACATGGAGCTGCTATTTCAATAACGAAAAGGCGTGCGGAAAGTGTGAGTCTTGTAAACTGAGAATTAAAGGATTTAAAGAGGCAAATTACAGAGACCCTATAGAGTATGAATGATATGAAAATCCTCGTTATTTCTTCATGCACAAAAAGAAAAAAAGAGGGAAAATATAAAGCTTCAGAAATGTATACCGGAAAACAGCATCTGTTAGTTAAAAAAGGGATAGAGATTCTTAGAAAGGATAACTATGTGGACTGGTACATCATATCTGCAAAATACGGACTTATAAATGAAAACTATCTTATAGAATCGTACGATCTAAGTTTTAATAATATGCATAAAAGAGATATAAGAAAATTAAGTAAAGACCTGAGAATAGAAGACAAATTATCTTCCATAATAAAGAACCATAACAAAGCTTTCTTTATTCTTGGAGAGAAGTATCTTATTTCTATTGAGAATTTTTTAAAAGATATTCCGATCCCCTCTGTATTTTTCACAAACAAAAAGTTACCTTATGAAACAATAAAATGCGGGATTGAAGAGGCAAAAAAATATCATCTCTCAGTAATATCCCTCAAAGGACATCTCTTCTTAAAATATATAAAAAAAGAAAAAAGAGGGGCTTTATAACTCCTGTTTCAGTTTTTCTAAAAGGCTGTCCAGTTCTTTCATCTCTTTTTTATCTAAAATATCTCTTATGAGATCATCAACTTTATCCTTTATTTCTTGTTTGATCTTCGCGTTTTTCAGGACATGGGTTTCTCCATCCTTTTTTATAGTCAGTTCATCGTTGAGTATAACTTTTACATCTGGAGTTTTCAAAACAGTCTTGCCTTCACTCTCGAATATACTTAGTTCCTCAGATTTCAGGATTCTCTTATTCTCTGTAATTTTCAAACTCACGTCTCCATCTTCTATTATAACTTTTTCGGGCTTTGATATTACCATTCTGTCGTCTTCCTTTAGAATTGTTTTATTTCCTTTTATTTTCAGGGATATTTCTTTGTTTTTTGTCCTTATTTTAGCGGATATATCATACAATGCCTGTTCTTCCCATTCTATGCTTTCTCCAACTTTAAATGGTCCAAATTTAACTCTTGATCCCTTTCCTTCTACATCAATTACCTCTATAGGCCCTACTTTCACATAATCTCCCGCTTCAGTTTCTCTTACTTTTATGAATGGCATATCTATGCTCGATACAGTTTTTTCAAATCTTTTTCTTATTTTCTTCCATTCTTTTTCTTCTATCTGGATCCTCGCGAGATCAAAAACTTCATCTTTTTTCAATCCCATACTTTCAAAGTCCTTCTCCTCTGCGTCTCTCAAACTCTTTTTTACATTTTTCCATTTGTCCCCTGTTAAAACGGTAATCCCCTGAAAAACATTGATATATTTCTTAACCTTAGCATCAACAGAGTAAGATCCCTGTCCAAAGAACACTCCGCCTATCTCCTTTCCATTAGCTACAGGCACGAATATGCTTCCTTCTTCTATATTTATTTTGCTGTTGCCCCCCTTTATTTCAAGATTAGATTTCAATACACGTGCCTCTTCCTTTATTTTTGGTTCTTCTATCTTTTCAAAATCTTCTGCTTCGTAAATCCATCTAAATTTTCTCTCTTCCTCAAATATACCCACAATGTATCCGATTCCTACAGCAGCTATGCTTCCAAAGAAGATCAATGTCTGGTACTCTGGAACAAGATTGAATATCTTTGCAAATATCCAGAACACGATCCCGAGAAACCCTATACCATAAAAGGCTGCCCTGGCACCTCTTCTGTGTTTTCCAATAGTATACCCTATAAGTATTGAGGCAAAGAACGCTATTATGAAGTAATCAGTGTACTGGGACCAGTACTCAAAACCTGTCCAGTCAAAATGGTCTCCTATTTTTATGAATAACCAGATCAAAAATGTGCATTTTGCAATACTGTATGCCATCTTTTTAAAGAATACCTTGTACTTTGCACTTTCAAGTATGGAACTTGCCAAGAAAAACAGGAATACAAAGCCTAAAAAGTATTCAGGATACTCATACTTCCCAAGAAGTTCCGTTACTTGGGATATAAACCAGAGGGCTAAGAAAACTACAGCTATCCTTCCACAAAGTTTCCCAGCCAGTTTTGCATTACTCAAAAATATCACCTCTATCGTATTTATCTCCAATATCTTTCAATCTTTTTAGATATTTCAAACCATCAAAGACCCCAATATCGAGGGAAAAAATTCTATTTTCGTAAGAAACCCTTCCTTCCTCCTTCAGTTCATTGAATACCTCTATTAGATCATCTATAAGTTCACTTTCTTCTGTTTCCGCTCCAAAAAATTCGTTTCCACACTCGCACTGGAACAGTGTCGAATCGAATTTTTCTAAGACAGAATTTGGGACATCAAAGGCTGCTTCAAGGTCTATTTCTTCTTTAAATTTTATTTTCTGTCCACAGTTTGGACATTTTACATTGAATTTTATTTTCTTCAGTTCATCTATGCTTTTTTTGATCTTCATTTTTTCACCTCACATTTAGAACAGAGAAAGTCTATCACCCTTACAGCTATCTTTCCTTGCGTTGTTATAAGATACTTTCCTCTATATCTTTCCTGATCTATGAATCCCGTATCTTTGAGACTGGATAAATGAAATCTCAGTGGAGAATTGTCGAGCTTTGTACATTCTAAAAGTTCTGAGAAGTATTTGGCACTTCCGTACAGTTCTTTGAGTATTTTCAGCCTTTCTTTATTTGCCAGAGATTTTAAAATATTTTCTGCAAATTCTTCTTCAAAAACAGTTTCTTCCTTTTTCCCAGGAATTAATTCAACTATTTCCTTTGGTTTTTCATATTTAACTAAGATTTCATCTCTGAGTTTCTGCATCTCTTCTTTCAGCTCATTTCTAAGCTCTTTCTTTAGATCTTCAATCTCCTTCATAGTATCATTACTATATACATCCTCTCCTTTATAAACTTTTCGGGCTTATGTACTTGAGATGTATGCCAATAAACTTTTAATCCATTTATTTATCTCTCGGCATCGCTACTATCTCCTTGATATCAAGATCGAAGAAATGGATAGAATGCGCAGGCTTGATTACCACAACGGTATCTGCTCCTCTACGAGTTCCTCCTATAGCAATTATCTCATTATCCATATCGATAACTCCTGCATCTGATGCTATTAACGTTATCTCAACGCATACCTTCATTCCCTGAGAAAATAACCTCAATGTATTTGCAATAATCTCAGGGGCAGATATTCCTCCGAATTTCATTGAAACTCCCGCTCCCACACCAGAAAGAGCATGTGTGGCTGTAATAATCTTTATTCCTTCATTTATCAGTTTATTCTTTATTTCATCAGTAATTTCAATTTTTCCTATCTCCTTAAAGCCTGCTTGGTGCGTTACTACTATAATATTGTATTTTTTTGGAGTAATCTTCAGAAAAGCTTCAGCAACATCTCCAAATGTAGAAGCTACCACAAATGTTTTGATTCCCAGTTCTTCTCCCCTTTGAAGTGCAAGTTTTAAAGCAGTTTCTGTATTTTCTTTACCCTTTTTTTCAAAATAGAATATTTTCTTTTTCATAACCATTGTTTAGATAAGGAATTTAAAAAACTATTGCCGTAAGCCCTTTACCCTATCAACGTAACTTTTTTATACTCATATTCAGAGTTAAGATGGTGTCTTCAATGGAATGGAAAAGGTATTACTCAGAAAGAGCAAAAGCTCTTAAAGCTTCTGAGATAAGAGAACTGCTGAAAATGACACAAAAGCCAGAGATTATCTCTTTCGGTGGAGGATTGCCAAGTCCTGATTCTTATGCCGTAGATCAAGTAAAAGAATGTATAGATTATGTGATGGAAACGAAAGCTAAAAAAGCTCTTCAATACGGAACAACTGAAGGATATTCACGACTCAGAGAGTTCTTGGCAGATTACATGAAAAAAAAAGGATACAATGCAAAGCCCGATGACATTCTTGTCACAGCTGGATCACAACAGGGATTGGATCTTGTCAGCAAAGTCTTTATCGATAAGGACGATACTGTTATTACAGAGTCTCCTTCGTATCTAGGAGGGTTAAGTGCATTTAGAGCATACTTAGCCAAGATCGAGACAATACCCTTGCAAGATGATGGAATGAATTTAGATATTTTGGAGGAAAGATTAAAAACTGGAAAGAAACCAAAATTTATCTATGTAGTCTCCACGTTTCAAAACCCTGCAGGGATATGCATGTCCACAGAGAAAAGGAAGAAGATCGTTGAGATATCCTTGGATTATGATGTTCCGATTATAGAGGATAATCCATATTCCGAGCTTGCTTTCAGCGGTGAGCCGCCAAAACCTATTTTGGCGTACTCAAAAGGAAATGTTCTTTATCTGGGAACGTTTTCTAAAACATTTTCTCCAGGAATTAGAGTTGCCTGGGTATGCGGTCCTACCGAGATAGTAAGAAAGTTAACGATCGCCAAACAATCAACGGATCTCTGTTCAAACGTGCTTTCTCAAAGGACTGTGTATGAATACTGTCACAGAGGATACTTAGAAGAGAACCTCAAAAAGCTCAGAAAGATGTACAAGAGAAAGAGAGATATAATGTTAAAAGCGATGGAGGATTACTTCCCAGAGGGCGTAAAATGGACAAAACCTGAGGGAGGATTGTTTTTATGGGTAACTCTTCCAGAGTATATAGATACAAAAGAGATGTTTGAAGATGCAATTAAAAATAATGTTGCATACGTTGTAGGAACTGCATTTGCAGGCGGAAAAAATACAATGAGGTTAAACTTCTCTTATCCTTCTGACGAAGATATAGTAGAAGGGATAAAGAGATTGGCAGAGGTCATAAAATCAAGAATAAAATAAATTATTTTTTTATTTTTTTCACTTCTTTTCTAAAACTATCTCGCAGAATTCATTGCCTAACGATCTCGTTTTTGTGTATCTATGTATAATGTTAGAATTTATATTTTCAACTAAACCTCTTTCATAAGATGCCAAAGACATACAGCATTTTGGATTCCAGCCTTCCTTATCTTTCCATTGGCAATAGGAAATATGAATTACAACTTTTTTATCACTTTTTTCAACAATCTTGCTTTTAATACCAAAAATTCTGTGCATAGTTAATAATACCAACGCACATCCATATAAGTTATCTTTAACTTTTATTTTTTCCTGAATTTCTTTTCCCTGCTTAAATCCAATCTTATACATGACTTCTGATAAATCTTTAACTGCACTGTTACCATATTTCTCGACAAGACTGTTTAGAATCTCTTTATACATCTCGCCAGTACCGCTCACTGATTTTTTCCATTTTATTCTTGCAGGAATTAGATTGATCAAAAACTCTTTTATCATTAATTGAGATGATGATTTTAAAGTTAAAAAGTGTTTTGAGAGAAAAATTTGGTTCAATCAACAAAATTTATATACAGGAAAAGAGAATAGGTATCATGACAAAAAAATATACTGTGCTAATTGAGAAAGATGAAGAGGGGTGGTTAATATCGGAAGTAATGGAGCTGCCAGGGTGTCATACACAGGCAAAAACAATGGATCAGCTTTTAGAAAGAACTAAAGAAGCGATACAGGCGTATATTGACACAAGTGAAGAAAAGGATATTTCTGAGTTCGTAGGAATTCAGCAGATAGAGGTGTAATTTTGACTAAACTGCCTCGTCTTACGGGCAAAGAACTAGGGAGGATCATAGAAAAATTTGGATTTGTATATGAACGTACAACAGGCAGTCATATGGTATACAAACATCCAGATGGTAGAATAACGATAATACCCTATCACTCAGGAGAAAAAATAGGACCAGGATTGCTAAA
This sequence comes from Thermococci archaeon, assembly GCA_003660605.1. Classification (GTDB taxonomy): domain Archaea; phylum Methanobacteriota_B; class Thermococci; order Methanofastidiosales; family B48-G16; genus B48-G16. The sequence continues at coordinate 180 of QMUN01000016.1, read as the reverse complement.
TAAGATAATTAAGAAAGATTTGGGGATCAGTAGAGAAGAGTTCATGAGAAAACTACGAGATTAGAATAAAAAATTAGATATATCCCTTTTTCGGATTCAATTTCAAGAGAAATAAAAAAATAAAAAAATTTATTTTTGATAGCTCTTCCACTTTTTCTCTAAATCTGGGTCTTTGATGGT
>QMUN01000015.1 GCA_003660605.1 Thermococci archaeon | reverse complement strand
GATTTTATTATAATAAAAGAAAAGGCAGAATCGCCTGTTTATATTTATATAAAGGATAAAGATGTTCAGATATTTGACGCAGCCTCACTTTGGGGAAAAGACTCCTTCGAAACAGAAGAAAGGATAAGAGACACACACAATGATCGGAGAATTAGAGTTGCTTCTATCGGTCCTGCAGGTGAAAATTTAGTACGATACGCTTGTGTAAATATAGATCTTTACAGACAAGCTGCTAGGGGGGGTGTAGGAGCGGTAATGGGATCTAAAAATTTGAAAGCTATAGCTGTAAGAGGGAGTGGATTTATAGATGTTCACGATCCGGATAAATTTGATAGATATGTCGAAGAAGCCTATAATGCTATAGAGACAGACAAAAATCTCTACACAATGAGAAGGTGGGGAACTGGAAGAAGTGTGGCATGGTCTAGTTCCCAATCTTTATACCCAACAAAAAACTACCAATCAGCAACTTTTAGGGGTGCTGAGAAATTATCTGGGGAAGAAATGGAGAGAAAGATATGGATAAAAAGAAAAGCATGTTTCGGTTGCCCAATACACTGTGGGCACCTTGCCGTTATTAGAGGAAATTCAAAGTATTCTGGAAGTGTAGTTGAGGGAGTGGAATATGAAACAACAGCTCTCCTAGGTGCTGACTGCGGAATTGATGATCTTGAAGCTGTAACATACGCTAATATGTTATGTGATAAGCTTGGCTTAGATACACTATCCACAGGAGGTACTATAGCTTGGGCAATGGAATGCTATGAAAGGGGTTTAATAACAGATGAGGAAACAAGTGGACTTGAATTAAAGTTTGGTAACAATGAAGCAATGATCAAGATGATAGAGGCTATAGCCTATCGTAAAGAGCTTGGTAATATCCTTGCAGAAGGTGTTAAGAAAGCTTCAGAGAAAATTGGAGGAAAAGAGTTTGCAATGCATGTTAAAGGCCTTGAATTACCTGGGTGGGCTATAAGAGCTGCTCCATCAATGGGATTAGCATATGCCACTGCAGATAGAGGGGGATGCCATCAAAGAGCTTGGCCTATTTCATATGATCTAGGATCAAAGACTCCAGATGGAAAGATTTTAGAAAGATTCTCTACAGAGGGTAAAGTGTATCCAACTAAGTATCAGCAAGATGTAACAGCTTCTCTATACTCTTTAATAGCTTGTGACTTCGCGACTGGAACTATAGGAATTGATAAATATATAAATCTTTTGAATGCAGCTACTGGATGGAGTTATAACAAAGAAGAATTTATAAAAACAGGGGAACGAATATGGAATCTAATAAGATTATATAATATAAGGGAAGGATTAGGAAAAAAAGACGATAATCTCCCAGAAAGAATACATAATGATCCACTCCCTGAAGGTGTAGCAAAGGGGAAAAGGCTACCGAAGAAGGATTTTGATAAAATGCTTTCTATGTACTATGCACTCAGGGGGTGGGATGAAAACGGAGTCCCGAAAAAAGAAACTCTGGAAAAACTAGGATTAAATGATGTAATAAAAAAAATCTTTTAATTTTTTTTATTTTGGCACAAATCTAGTTAAAGGGTATATATTTCACAAATTACTCTATTTCTGCATAGATTGCTTCCGCTTCTTTCATCTTTTGGATGTATCCCTCCAGAGTTGTGCTATCAACGGCTGCTCTCTGAGCGGCTAGAGCTTGAGGTACCTCTTGACCTTCAGTTATAAGTTCCAGATATTCATTCCATATCTTCAAGGTCAAGTTAAAAGCCTCTTCTATCTCCTCTTCTTTGGCATCAAAAGCTCTTACTTGCTTTACCGCCATGAGTCACAGTTTTATCCCAGTATAGTTTTAATCCAGAAGAAGGAATTGCTGCAATGAACCAATAATCAGGAGAATCATCATCCTCCTCAAATCCTCCATTTACAATGAGGTTAGTTATCTCTTTCTGTACTGTACCCTCAGGAGCACTTATACATCCTGCCAGTATGCAGACCATAAACAACACTGCTAAATATTTCTTCCTTGTTCTCATTTGTAGACTCCCCTTTTATGATATCAGTTTTGGTTCGATATCTACGATGCTCTATCTTTTATATGCCTTATTCTTACAATTAAGAATATAAAAAGCTTTCGATCTTAAATTACTACCCTCTAAAAAGCGATCTATTAAAAACATTGAGATAATGTTGTTTCTAAATAACTATGTTTTTCTTTCTTAGTACTATGTTCCTTCTTTTTTGTAAAATAATCATTTTTTTCTTTTCCAGAACCGTTTTTTCTTTTTTAAAGAAAAAAATCACACGTAGATGTAGGTCTTTGACCTACATCAATTTGTTAGCGCCGGGAAGGGGATTTGAACCCCTGATCTCCGAAGAGAACGGGCTTAGCAGGCCCGCGCCGTACCAGACTGGGCCATCCCGGCATGAATGATCATATTACAAAACCTATATAAATTTTTGGTATTTAATGACACGCCTGAAGATGGATAGACTCCTCCAGAGTTTCAAAACTGCCCCGTTCTCAACCCTGTGACCTCTCAAGCATCAAACATTCTCCCTACCGCTGTTCCCTTCCGGACCTCACGGGGTTCGGGAGTCAGGAAAGAAGCTCCTTCCCTACAGAAGGAACACTTTCGATGCCGATCAAGAGAGACAGAGTCTCACTGGCGTGAGCAGCTCTCCACACTGGACTTATCTACCGCTCTCCAGGCTTCGACCCCTACCTATAGACGATTTTAGGTTACAGGAGACGCCTAGCCTCCCGGCCTAGTCATTACAATTATGTGTTTAAGTATATAAAATTTACTCTACTAAGCTCTTCACCACTTCTATGTTCTCCTTAAAACCTCGTCTCTCATCCACAGGTGTTTCCAGAATCTTGGGAATATCTTGCAGCTTGGGATGATTTATAAAATTTCTGAAGCCTTCAATCTCTATCTTTCCAAGACCTATATGCTCATGCCTGTCTCTTTTAGATCCGAGTTCGAATTTGGAGTCATTCAAGTGTATCAGTTTTAGTTTTTCCAATCCTATGATGCTATCAAACTCGTCTAAAACGTTATCGAGAGAACTCACAATGTCGTACCCTGCAGCATAAGCATGACATGTATCCAGAGTCACACCACATTTAATCGTTATATTCTCCATTATATACATTAAATTTTCAAATTCGCTTCCTATCCCACTGGCAGTATTCTCAAGAAGAAGGTAAGCTTTTGTTTCTATGCTGTTTAGAGACTGGACTATCCTCTTCAATCCAATTTTTACATCCTTATTAGAGCCGGGGTGGATGTTAATGTAATCTATCCCCAAAATCTCTGCAGTTTCAAATTCTTTTCTCATATTCTCCATGGATTTTTTATGAAGTTCTTTATCCAAGGATGCCAAATTCACGAGATACGAGTTATGGATCACAATGGGTTTTATATCCTCTTTTTTATATCTTTCCCTAAATTCCTCTACTTTTTGAACATCTTTGAACTTCCATCCTCGTGGCGAATGTGAAAATATCTGAGCACAGTTACCACCTACGGACTTTATATTGTCAAATACAGATGGAAATCCCTTTGCCATAGAAACATGGGCACCTATTCTCATGTGAGTTATTTCATTCTCTAGTTAATATAGTTTTGTTCGATCCATAATTTTTGCCATTATCCACACCCGCCTCCTCCAGGAGTCTTGATTGTGATAATGTCTCCTTTTTTTAGTTTTAATGTGCATTTTCCAGGAATTTTTTTTCCATTCAAGAGATTAACACCTTTTTTTGCATCTTGACCTCCAAATAATCCTTTTGGTGCAATTTCTCTTCTCTCAGAGATTATTGATATTACACACTCAGTCAAAACCTGAATTTCTCTTATTATTCCGTTGCCCCCTTTATATTTTCCAGAACCTCCAGAGTTATCTCTCAATGAGTATCTCAGAATACGGAGAGGATATTCCGTTTCTAAAGCTTCTACAGGCGTATTTAGAGTATTTGTCATATGACTGTGGACACCGCTTTCACCGTCATTAAATAGAGATGCACCCATACCGCCTCCTATCGTCTCATAATACGTAAAACTCTTATTTTTATGCATCCCTCCAATAATTATGTTGTTCATTGTTCCTTGCGACTGCGCTATAACTCTTTCTGGTACTATCTTCGAAAATGCATCCATGAGAACATCCACAATTCTCTGCGACGTTTCAACATTTCCCGCTACGACTGCTTTTGGTTTTTCTGCATTCAATACTGTCCCTTTCGGGATTTCAACTTTTATTGGCCTGTAGCATCCCTCATTTATCATCAAATCTCTTTGCATTAGCCCTATGATCATATAATAAACTGAAGACAAAGTTATAGACTCTACACAGTTCAAGTTTCCAGAAATTTCTCTGTCAGTACCCGAAAAATCTATAAAAAGCTCATCTTTCTTTTTTTCCACTTCAACTCTTACCTTTATTAATTTCTCCCACTCCAGATAGTCTTCACTTCTTACTTTCATATCTGGCATCCTTTTTAACTCTTTTCTCACAATCTTCTCTGAGTAATTTAAAATTTCTTCTGTATACTGATCAAAATCAGGATATTTTCTATATACGTCTAGAAATCGTGCTCCCCCGATAGAATTAGCCGATATCTGGGCCTTTATATCTCCCTCTCTTTCCTTTTTAGTTCTAACATTACTCAAAATCAGATCCATTATGTCTCTCTGAATTTTACCTTCGGAAATAATTTTCACTGGTGGTATTATCAATCCCTCCTCGTATATCTCTATGGAATCGGAAGGCATGCTCCCGGGAGTTTTTCCGCCAACATCCGAATGGTGCGCCCTTGTGACCACAAACCCTATAAGTTCTTTATCAAAAACAGGAGAAATCAGAGTTATATCTGGAAGATGAGTCCCGCCCAGGTACGGATCATTTAAAATAAACACATCTCCTTTTTTAAGGTCTTTATCCATGATAGTTTTAACCGCAAACGGCATGGCACCAAGATGTACAGGTATGTGCTCAGCCTGTGCTATCAGTCTCCCTCGTTTATCAAATACAGCACAGGAACAGTCTTTCCTCTCTTTAATATTGGGAGAGTACGCAGTTCTTACCAGTGATGCCCCCATCTCTTCCGTAATGCCTATAAGTTTATTTTTGATGATTTCCAAGGTAATAGGATCCATTTTATCGCCTCATAATAATATTCAGATACTCGTCTACAGAGATAGTTTCGTTCGGGCGGGCTAAAACTGTCGTTTCTTTACCTTCTATTATGCACGGTCCTTTTATATCCATCTTAGGAGACAATGTATCATAATAATATACTGGAACTTCGATAATTTGATCAAAATAGGCTTCTCTTGTATAGCTTTCTGTTTCTCTTTTTTCAGCTTTCTTTATCTCTATTCTGTTTACTTCTCCAAAAATTTTACTCCTGAGATTGACGAGTTCTACCTCTTTACTCACATAACTATAAAGCTTTTTATGTGCTTTATTGAAGTCCCTTTCTATTTTGTCGAAATTTAAAGAGGCTATCGGGATATTGATCTCATAGCTCTGTCCTTTATATCTTAAATCCATAGATCTTTCTATCTTCTTTGGATTTTCTATGATTTTCTTTCCATTTTCTTCCATTTTTTTATAAATATCCTCTAATTCCTCAGGATGGCAATCTCTCAGAAGAGCTATTCTGGACTGAACAAAATCGCAGGCAGGTTCTGAAACAAGAGTTCCAAGAGCTGAAAGAACTCCCGAGTATCTTGGGATTAAGATTGTTTTTACTCCGATATCCTCAGCGATCCTTCCTGAATGTAAAGGTCCCGCACCTCCAAACACGAAAAGAGAAAAATCTCTGGGATCGTATCCTTTTTCTACAGATATCACCCTTATGGCATTGGCGATATTGGAATCCGCCACTTTAACTATACCCATAGCTGTTTGAATTGGATCTAAATTAATTTTTTCTCCCAATTCTTTAATAACTTCAAAACTCTTCTTTTTATCCAGTTTAGTACCATCAGATAATGTTTCTGGTAGATATCCCAGAATAAGATTGGCATCTGTTATCGTTGGTTTGTCGCCTCCCAAGGAATAACATGCTGGTCCGGGATATGCACCCATACTCTCAGGTCCTACTCTTAATAATCCCTCATCTATCCACGCAATACTTCCTCCTCCAGCACCTATAGTGTGAATATCCATGGATGGAAATTTAATTGGATAACCATCTATTATAGATTCAGTGGTGAGTTTAGGGTTAAGATTCTCTATGAGGGAGACATCGCAGGAAGTTCCACCCATATCCATTGTAATAACATTCTTGAATCCCATCATTTCTGAGATGAAAACAGCCGCTTTTACTCCAGCAGCAGGTCCCGAGAGTATCATTTTTGCAGGAATGATCCTTGCGTTTTCCGAAGACACTGTATTCCCATTTGATTGAATCATGTTTATATCCATATTTAGCGAGTTTTCAAGAAAAGAGAGGTAGTTGCTCATTGCAGGCATGACATAAGAGTTTATTACTGTCGTAGACATTCTTTCATATTCTCTGAACTCAGGAAGTACCTCAGATGATATTGAAACTGGGATATTTACTAATTTTTTCATTTTCTTTTCATGAACAGGATTTTTATATGAAAATAAAAGGCATACTGTTACTGCTTCGTAATTATCAAAATTCAATTTTTTTATATCATTTTCATTTAAACTTTTTATAACTCTCCCTTCTGAGTCTATCCTCTCTTCCACCTCAAATCTATCCTCTCTACCTACTATAGGCTTATTTTTTCTTACAAAAAAATCATAAAGTCTTGGTCTATTCTGTCTCCCTATCTCCAGAGTATCTTTGAATCCCTTTGTGGTAATTAAAGCAATCTTTGCACCTTTTTTTTCGATTAAAATGTTAGTTGCATGAGTTGTACCATGTGCAAAATAATCTATCTTTCCCAGTCTCTTTACGCCTTCAATTATGGCTTCTGCGGGATTCCTCGGAGTAGAGGGAATCTTTAAAGTTTTTACGTTACCATCTTTAACGAGAACAAAATCTGTAAATGTTCCACCTATATCTGCTCCTAATATTGTTGGCATCACTTATCATTTGTCTATATTCTTAAAAAGTTATTGGAGGACTATACTCGCTACAAAAATACCCCCCCATGTAGAGAACCTTGCATTTTCGTATCCATATTCCCTAAGTTTTTCAAGAAGTTCCTCCTTTTTAAATCCTTTTCTAACTATAAACGGTGGTTTTATCTCTGATTTTATCTCCGGGCTTATTTTATCAAGGATATTCTGAAAGCATTTTTCAATGAAAAAATCGCTATCTAAATTCCCTATGATTGTTATTTCAGAGTTTGTAATTCTTTCGCAATTTTTTATAATTTTTTCATCCAAGTCTACTGCAAAAAAACAGGACTTATCCACAATTTTATCTGGAAGAAGATCAAAACTCTCCACAGTTGTGACATATGGGAGATCCATCTTTTGGAGCACAAAAACCCTTCCGGATATCGTAACTTTTTTTGATATCCTTTTAATAAGCTCCAATCCTATATGTATGAAAAAGGGGTGCCTTATACGTTTTGAAGCTACAAATACCTTTTCGCCTTCTTTGAGTTCGAGAGAATCAATTATAAAATTTAGATAATCATCAAGGAAATTTATTCCTATGGAAAGTACACAATCAGATATCCAGGTAAAGATATTCCCAAACTCCTGAATTCCCTTTTCTGATAGAGAATAATAAATTCTGTTATCTTTTTTTACTCCTTCTATCAATCCCAAACTTTCCAATCTTTTTAAGTTTGGATAAAGTCTTCCAGAAGAAACATTTAAGTTCTTCATAAGCTCCAATCCATATTTAGGACTGAATTTTAATTCCTTTAAAATCTCCAGCTGAAAAAAAGTTAAGTCTCTGACTACCATAAGAATAATACGAGGAAATACTATATAAGCTTTTTGGTATATGGGTGTAAGAGTTGTTGAATAATCTGAGCAAAATGATAAAAAAGTAGAGTCTCCATTTTACAATTTATTTATTATCGCATCCGTAATCTCCGAAGTTGAGGCAGCTCCTTTTTTAAGAACATCTGGGCCACCTTTAAGCTTCAGCATGTCATAAGAACGAACTTTTCCCTCTTCAACTACTTTTTTAACCGCATCTCTTATCATATTTGCTTTTTCATACTCTTCGAGATAATCCAGCATCATTACAGCGGAGAGAATCATGGCAAAGGGGGAGACTATGGACGGGTCAAGGGAAGCGTATTTAGGAGCTGAACCATGAGTAGGTTCGAAGAGAGCACAGTTCTTTCCGATGTTAGCGCTCCTCGCAAAGCCGAGTCCACCGGTAAGACCCGCAAATCCGTCTGATACTATGTCTCCGAACATATTTCCTGCAACTATGATACCATAATCCTCGGGATTCTTTGTCATCCACATCATCTGTGCATCTATATTTGTGAAGTACAGATCTATATCTTGATAGCTTTTGGAGATCTTTATAGCCTCTTCCCTCATCATACCAGATGTTTCACGAATTACATTTGGTTTCTCCGCAACTGTTACAGATCTGTATCCAAACTTTTTGGCATATTCAAATGCCTCTTTCAGTATCCTTCTGCAGGCAGGTCTTGTAAATATCCTCGTAGATATGGCAAGATCTTCCCCTGGAACATTCTTAAAAGCAGCCATTTTTGGGTGGGTCTCCAGAGCTTTCCTCACCTCTGGCGGAGGATTTGTCCATTCCACGCCCGAATAAAGACCCTCTGTATTCTGTCTGAAGACTACAACATCTATATCTGGCTCCTCGAAACCATCCTTCGTTCGTCTTATGAAATTAAGAGGATTCCCCTTGAAGGTCTTGCATGGTCGGATACATAGATCGAGATTAAAATGCTGCCTGAGTCTAACAATGGGGCTATAATACACAAGTCCCTTTCCCTGCAGTTCTGGAGACAATTCTTTTGCTGCCACATCCTTTGGCTTTGATGTTATGGCTCCAAAAAGCCCAATACGATATTTTTCGAGAAGATCGATTGTTCTCTGAGGTAAAGCATTACCCTCTTTCACCCAGAACTCCCAACCGATATCGCCTTTTATATACTCTGCCTCAAAACCCACTGCATCCAAAACTCTTAACGCTTCTGGAAGCACTATTTTTCCTATGCCATCACCTGGTAACGTTACTATTTTGTACATTTTATCACCTTTTTTGTATACTCCAAAAGCCCTCCACTATCTATAATCTCCATAATAAACTCGGTGAAAGGCACAAAATTAAACTCCTTATCACCTACAAAAATATTTCCTTTTAAAACATCTATACTCACTACATCTCCATTCTTTATGTATTCTGAAGCTTCCTTGCATATTACGGGAATCAAGCCATTGTTTATACAGTTTCTGTAGTATATCCTTGCAAAAGACTTCGCTATTATGGCTGATACTCCTGCATGCTTCAGACATGTAACAGCCTGTTCTCTCGAAGAGCCGCAACCGAAGTTTTTTCCTGCAACGATTATATCTCCTTT
>QMUN01000014.1 GCA_003660605.1 Thermococci archaeon | reverse complement strand
TGTAATTTCTACCCTCCAAGATTTAGCTGTTTTTTGACAATCTCCAAAAATTCTTCTGCGAATTTAATAACGAACTCTGCTTCTTCTCCCGTGATAAGGGTACCACCATACATCACGTTGTGTCTTGAGAGTCTGATTTTGTCAAAAGTGTTAAGCGCCTTGATAATCTCATCTTTTTTATATAAACATTTAAGCGCAACGCCGAGACAGTAATGGCTCCTCTCGGTATACCCTTTTGCAAAGAGAAGGGCTCTTGCTGAGTGAAACCCGCTGTTATATGCAGCAATCTCGGTCATTTCGTACTCCTCAGTTTCAAGATTCTTTCTTGCAGATTTCAGAAATCTTTCCGCTATTTTCAGGGAATTGTCAACTCTCCCCGTGGCTCCGGGATCTTTTTTAATTAATCCTTTATCAATACATTCTTCGAATTTCATAGTTCGGCACCCCCAATAAGAATGTGGTTCCTTAGAATGTTTTCAACAAATCTGTCCCCTTCCTTTTTCATTTTTTCCCATTTATAATAGGGTATTACTGTAAGCTGGACTTCTCTTTTTAAGGATTCCTGAAGAGTAAGAATTTTATCCTTGTTTACATCTTTCTCTTCCCCTATGATTAAGATATCGAGATCACTTCTCTCGTCGTACTCCCCCGATGCAAAGCTTCCATAGATCGCGAGGGAGATATAATTCCCTACCAGTTTTTCAATACCGAATTCCTTGAGCAAGATGACGTAATAGATATTCTTCAGTTCCCTTACAACGATATTATCATTGTTCAAACTAAAGAGTTTAAGATTTCCCTTTCTTTTAAGATGCAGGATGCCATCTCTTTCGAAAAGGTTACAGTAACTCCTTGCACTCCCTGAGCTTATCTTCAGCCTTCGTGAGAGATCTCTGAGATGTATCTCTGTAGAAGGATGTGTAATAAAATACTCAAGCACCTTGTTTCCAACGAACTTCCTGAACTCTTGTAACATACAATATAATGAACAATCGTTCAATATAAAAAACTATCGTTCATTGTATTGCACAATGTTTTCCGATCTTCTCATAATGCAACTTTATATTCCCTTTCCTTAACTGGAAGGCAGAGATCGAACTTTCATCACGACAAAAACATCTCATTTTTTATTTTTTCCGGGAGATACTTGTCGGCTACAAAGCTTAGAGACTTATTAGCGAGAGCCTGCTGTTCTATTCTGACTCCTTTTTTTAATGCGAGTTTTAACTGTCTCTGCCAGTCTTTAGTTTTGAACCACGGATACTCCAACTCTTCTTTTATCCTCTTTATATCTGTTTCCTTGAGTTTTTCCGTTACATTTTCAAGGCCGTACATTTCTATGTCATCTATAGTCATTCCCACAAATTTCGAATCGGGAACAGACAATCTTTTTGATAGATAAGCCAAATTAATCGATCCCTGTTTTATTGTGGAGTATATGTACCAGCCGTAAGGATCTCCATCTGTAAAAACGAGGACGGGGAGCTTTGCTTCTTTACGTATTCTTTTTATAAGACGTCTTACACCCCTCGGTGCCTGTCCCTGGCATGCTACTATTAAAGCCTTGTTTTTCTGGGCAAACTTCTCTTCTATTAATCTATCAGCCATTGCGGCAGTTTCTACTACTAAAATATATTTAGCATTTACTCTTTTGAACTCGATCTCTTCCACATTTCCTGGCACAGCCCACCCCCCTCTTCCAAGTTTTGAACAATTAAACTGATCTTCACCGTCTTTTATTACTATATCCCCATAAATATATCCCCGTCTATCAGCGGTCAGATTAAGTTCTTCCCTCAGGATATTGAGACTGAGCTCAAGGTCCTCTATTATAGGATTGGACTCATCCTGATCCTCGAATGTATTTTCTTTCTTTGTACCTTCAAGTGTATGTTTTAAAGCATAATAAAGCTCCCTTATTCCTGCGTGTTTATTCTCACTTATTAATTGCCTGCAGTACGAAGCGATGAGAAGGGTCTGCATAAATTTCCTTGTATGTGCTATATTGAAATAATATCTTTTTGAATATTTGTTTCCCATCACCAGAAATCCTTTAACATCATCATACTTAACATTGCCCAGACTTCTCTGTGTTATCTTTATATAAGGATCTCTGCCTTTTTCTAACTGCTTTATGATACTTTCTCCAAACTCAGTTAACTTTTCTTCTGTTTTTTTCATTTTCTTACCTACGCATATTTTTTTTCTATGAGTTTAATAAACAAATTTTTAACTTTATCGGTGTCTCTCCCGGTAAGTCTTGAGATGGCTTTGCTTGTTTCGGGTGCGTACTTAAGCAAAGAATCTATTCTCTGTTTCTTTCTATATGCTCTCCTTTTTGAATCCATATATCTCTTTAGACCTCTGCATGTCTCCATTATCCCGAACCTTACCTCATTAAAGATCTCCTCTTCCATGGCTATGGCCTGTTTGCCGGCAGATGTATACGGTATATGGGTAGATGTTACATTTACAAAAACTGTTAAGGGAGTTGATTCCAAATTTACTCTGTACCTCCTCCAGTCTATACTTTTTACAGCTTCATTTATAACGCATCCACCCTGGTCAAATACTAATGGACTCCTGTTAGCGTATCTTATTATTTCTATACCCGGCTCACTTTTGCCCCCGTATGCAAGTCCTACTTCTATTATGAATGGAATACCCCCCCTATATGTTTTCGGGGCTCTTGTTATCGCAACGGAAAACTCCGGATTTATGAGGGAAAGACCTTTTATTATATTTTCTTCCCCTATGGGGATAAGACCTTCGCTGGAGGGTGCCATAAAATCTATTTTTTTGAATGCATTCACCACTCTCTCTGCATCATTCCATGTCAATCTACTTACGTTTTTATCCAGGGATACCCCGCTGACTCTTTCTATCTCCTCTGCCTTTTTTCTTGATACTCTGGCGAGTTCCGATCTTAGAAAACTCCCCAATTTCCTTGCTCTGCAGTTCTTGGCCATTACGAGAAGATCATCAGTAGACATCCCCCTGGGATGAAGTTTCATTATCTTTGGCGACTTTGGCAGAGTTTTAGACGATCTCGGAAAGAGTATCTTTGTTCCGTCAGGCTCTATAAACTCTATCCTTGCATGAGGATTTGCTATAGAAGACATCCTCAGATAGTTGTAAGGAGAGTACTTAGATTTGTTGTATGTAACATCCTTAGCTTCTATAACGATCTTTGTCCCTCTCCATCCGTTATCATTAATTTTATTTTTTTCTATTATCTTGCCTGCATTTTTCTGGAGATCCAGGTTCATTTTTACCTCCCACATCTCTTCCCCAGTAGAAGAAATTATAACTGCAGGCTGTCCCGTGGTAACCTGAGAATACATTACAGCCCCGGATACACCTATTCCCTGTTGTCCCCGCGACTGCATATTTCTGTGAGCCTTGCTCCCCGCAAGCATCTTCCCGAAAACATCTGGGATGAATTTTAAAGGGATCCCTGTAGCATTATCCTCAACACTTATCTCGTAATGAGAGTCTCCTCTATGATCTATCTCTACTCTTATTTCCGGCAAAATATGTGCTTCTTCACATGCATCTAAAGCGTTAGTTACCATCTCGTGGACCAGAATTGTCATAGATCTGATTTTCCCAGTGTATCCAAGCATATCTGCATTTTTTTTAAAAAACTCAGAGACACTCAAGATTTTGAATTCTTTAAAAAGATCATTTGCAGTTTTCATTTACTTTCCTTCCATATTTTTATTTTATTTTCCTTTTTTCTCTCTTTTGCAGCATTTTCTAGATAATAATAAGCTGCTGAGTGAGGTTTACCTTCTAATAAGATCTGCACGGCTTTTTTTGCATCGTAAACCTCTTCAAAATTACCGATAAAAGATACAGTTTTGCCATAGACAGATATATATGCTCCTGTCATGTGCTCTATATACTCCCGGGTTTTTCCATTTTTACCGATTACCCTTCCTTTTTCTCTCAATAAATCATTTTTAGTTCTTGTGTATTGATTCAAATCTAAAATTTCTAGGATTTTTCCATTTTTAAAAAGTTGAAAGGCTTTTTCTGGAGAAAATCCTCTTGCCATCGCCTTAATAACATCTTTAGCCTTCCAGACAGCTAAAGGATCTTCTGTATTTTTTTCGGATATTCTTACCACACCGTCCTTTATAACTATATCCACATTGAGATTCTTTTCTATCTCTTCCTTTGTTTTTCCCTTTTTCCCAATTATTGTCCCGACTCTGTCCTGCGGAACTCTCACAAATTCCTCTTCCATATTATCACCTGAGGATTTTTTTATATATCTCTTCAAATTCAGGAGTCTCAATATAATCAGAGAAATATCTTATTATATTCTTGATATCTCTCTCCAAAAAGTTCAAAGCGTTGGGATCTTCCAGTACCGTGCCCTGCGAAAAATCTATAAAATACATCTCTTTATTTACAAGGATATTGTACTCACTGAGATCGCTGTGAACTATTCCGATATCATACATAGTCTTGATCCTATCTATTATCTCTTCAAAGTCTTTTTCAGGATCTTTTGGACCTATATCTTTCATTCTTGGATACGGGACTCCTTTTCTCCCCAAGAACTGCATTAAAAGTACATTATTCTCTACAGTTATTGGTTTTGGAACTTTAACTTTTTTATATACCCTCATGAGATTTTTAAACTCTCTTTTTGCCCATGCATATGTTAATTTCCTTCTGTTGCACGTTATTCCTTTAAACCTGGGATCGGAAAGTATGTACTCCCTTATATTTCTAAAGGAGGAAGTTGCAGTTCTGAAGATCTTTATGGCTACACCTCTCTTTTTTCTCAGGCCATAAAAAATATTGGCTTCTTTTCCCGTAGAAACTATACTTTCCACTGAATCCAAATACCCTCTATTCTGGAGATTGTATATAGTCATGAGCGTGGAATGATCAAACACTTCTGATTTGATTCTGAAAATTTCTGGATCCTTCTCAAGCCTTTTTTCTTTTATGATTCCTTCTTTATACTTCAGAGAAATCACCATTACATCCAATTCCTGTCCAGATACCCCTTCCTGACAAGCCATTCTGCCTGTGCTCTTGTGTATCTATAGATAATATCTCCTCTTTCCTCACTGCTTAGCTCCCATGGTTCGATTAAAACAATATTTCCAACTTTTATCCAGAGCCTTCTCCTGAACTTGCCTGGAACCCTGCAGAGTCTTGTATTTCCATCTACACATCTAACTCTCATCTTTCCAAATCCCATCATCTGTTCCACTATCCCTATAACTTGGCCGCTTCTCGGCACCCTTGCTCTTGTTATTATCTCTTCATTTTCAGACAATGAATAACCTCTTTGGTTAAGCTTTCCTCTCTTTTGACTTGGGTCTAAGTCCTTTATATCCACATTTTCTGCATCTTTTTGCCTTCCATGCATTTCTTGTATTACATCTCATACAGATTTTTATATGAAATAATCTTTTTTCAGCTATTTCAGACCTCATTTCTCTCACCAATAAATTTTTTTTGAAGTTCTACCATTTCACTGCTGTTTCTGGCTTTTGAGTATTCTTCGAGCATTTCACAGTTCAGATCAATGAAAACTCTACCCCAACTAAACTTACTGAGAATATTTAAAGCTTTCTCTTTTTCATTGAGTATGTATAGCGCCCCGGCAAGAGCTTCAACTGTTGATAGTTTTGTAGGCTTTCCATAATTCACAGGATTTGCAGCGACTAAATATGGAAGTGCTCTCGAGTTTTTCCTGTGTCTCAAAAAAATCTCTCTGGATCTCTCCCATGAACAGTCCAGAGCAAGTATATCTCTCTTATCCTCAGGAGAAAATGCTTTTTCACTTAAGGGGTTTAAAATCGTGCAGTTTGGTATTTTTCTTACCTGAACAGCCAATCCCAACCTCATTAACTTCAGACCTGTACATTTTTTTGGATCGCATTGATGCATGTGATAAATAAAGAGTTTCATACAATCACCAGATATATCGTCGAAATCAGAGTTAAAAACATTAAAACATACCCTTCTTTCCTTTTTTCATAACACATCTCCAAAACTGCCCCTATCAAAAAACCACCGAGATGCGCTGCATGTGCAATGTTTCCCACAATGTCAAAGTAGATCAGGAAAACTGTAAAAGATATGTAAAATAAAGCAGACAGAAGAAAATAATTCCTGTATTTTTCTTTGTATGCCACAATGTTTCCTCCTACGATTCCGAAAATAAAGCCGGAAAGGCCTACACACAACCTATCTGCAGAAGGGTAGATAAGAACATAGACAATACCTGCAAATATTGTTGTTATAAAAAAAAGAACAATAAATTTGTCTGTTCCTATTTTTTCTTCAAGATAATACCCTAAAAAAAGAAGAGCGGCAAGATTAAATGCAAAATGGGTTGAAGAGGAATGAAAAAAGGCATAAATTATAAAATCTTCATAGTGCAGATCGGAGGGATTCAATCCTATAAGAACCCCTGTTTTTATCTGGTAAATAAAAACTAAAAATGTAACTGAAAAAAGGAGAAGTGTAAATTTTCCTTTCATTCTATCTCCTTAACATTTTATAAGAGAGTACAGGTTCTTTGGTAGCCTTTACTGTGTTAAGTCTCTTTATTTCTGTATTGTGCGGTGCCGATTTTACAATTTCCGGATTCTCATAACACTCTCTGTGTATCTTTCTCATTATATCTATAAATTTATCAAGTTCTTCCTTCGATTCTGTCTCTGTAGGTTCTATCATCAAAGCTTCTTTTACGATCAATGGAAAATAAATCGTCGGTGCATGCATGCCATAATCGAGTATTCTTTTTGATATATCCAACGCAGTAACTCCTGTATCCTTCTTTATTTTTTCGCACGATAAAACTATCTCATGCTTCCTGAGTTCGCTGTAAGGAAACTCATAGATATCTTTTAGTTTTTGGGCAATATAGTTCGCATTTAAAACAGCTATCTCGGATACTTTCTTTAACGAGTTCCCCATTGTTAAAACGTAGGCATAAGCCTTTACAATCACTCCGAAGTTCCCGTAAAATCCTTTAATTTTTCCTATGGAGTTTTTAAGATCGTGCTTTAAATAATATTTTTTCCCGTCATACTCCACTATGGGATGCGGAAGATACTCTTTCAAGAATTCTTTCACACCCACGGGTCCTGATCCTGGTCCTCCACCGCCGTGTGGAGTAGAAAATGTCTTGTGAAGATTGAAATGCACAAGATCAAATCCCATATTTCCTGGTTTTACAAATCCCATCAATGCATTTAAATTGGCTCCATCGTAGTACAATAAACCTTTTGCATCGTGTATTATCTCTGATATCTCTTTTATATTTTCTTCAAAAATTCCGAGTGTATTTGGGTTCGTCAGCATCAATCCTGCAGTTTTTTCATTGACAGCTTCATTTAACGCATCCAGATCCACACATCCTTTTTCGTTAGAGGGAATCTCGACAACTCTGAAACCAGCCATTGCAGAAGAAGCTGGGTTTGTGCCGTGCGCGGAGTCAGGGACTATAATCTCATTTTTATCAAATCCTTCTGTCTTCAGATATTTTTTTATTATCTTTATTCCCGTATACTCGCCGTGCGCGCCTGCCGCAGGCTGAAGCGTTATATTATCGACGCCTCCTATCTTGCACAGCGCTTTTCCGAGCTTATACATTATTTCAAGAGAACCCTAAACGGTAGATTCATCCTGGTAAGGATGTATATCTGTGACCTTTTCCCACGACCCGATCTCTTCATTTATCTTCGGATTGTATTTCATTGTGCAGCTGCCCAATGGATAAAAACCTGAGTCTACACCATAATTTTTTTGCGACAACTTTATAAAATGCCTGACAATATCTATCTCGCTCACCTCAGGAAGATTCAACGTTTTCCTTTTCAATTTTTCAGGGATCTTTATCTTCGTATCTTCGATAGGATGCGGAAGAGAGTAAGCCTTTCTACCTTCTTTTGAATAATCAAAAATAAGCATTATATCACCTCCAGAATAGAAATAAGCCTATTAATATCCTCTTTGCTGTGCACCTCTGTAACGCAGTAAAGGGCTGTATCCTTGAGATCGAAACCTATCCTCTCCAGAACTACTCCTCCCTGAATATCCTTTTTCAGGAGTTTTCTATCTATCTCTCTAATATTTTTGTGATATACTGTAAACTCCTTAAAATGTGGAGAATTGAACAAGGGAGCTTTGAATCCTTTTATCTCATTAATTCTTTTCATGGTATAATTCGAATTCTTCATGCAGAGCTCGGCAAGTTCTTTTAAACCTTTTTTTCCTAAAAAGGACAGATAAACAGCAGAAGCAACAGCACATAGAGCTTCATTTGAACATATGTTGCTTGTAGCTTTTTCCCTCCTTATGTGCTGCTCTCTTGTCTGCAGAGTCATTACAAAACCCGAATTACCTTCCAAATCTTCTGTAACTCCTATGAGTCTTCCCGGCATCTTTCTTATCAAACTCATATCATTTCTTACACCGAAGATCCCAAGTAATGGACCGCCAAAACTCACAGGATATCCTACTGATTCTCCAATAGCTATATCTGCATACTCTCCCGGAGGTTTTATAATACCTAAGGAAATGGGGTCAACGCCTGCTACCAGTAAAGCATCGTTTTTATGTACTATCTCCCCGATTTCTTCCAGGTTGTGCTCAAAATAGCCTAAAAATGTGGGATTCTCAATATAAACTCCGCAGGAATTATCTATATTCTTTTTTAAATCTTCCAGATCGATACCTTTCTCGTTATATTCCATCTCCACTATCTCCAAAATTCCCTCTGTATATGTTTTCAAAACTTCTCTCCTTTCTGGATGTATATTTTTTGATATGATGAATTTGGGCTTTTTCTTGACCCTGTAGCACATTAAAGCTGCTTCTGCCAGGCTCGTAGCCCAGTCATACATTGAGGAGTTCACGACATCCATATCAAGAAGCTCAGCCATTAACGATTGATACTCGAAGAGTGCCTGTAACATTCCCTGCGATACTTCCGGCTGGTAAGGCGTATAACATGAGTAAAACTCGCTTCTTCTCACTATCTCTTTTACTGCAGAAGGAATATAATGATTGTAAACTCCAGCCCCGAGAAAATTGAGTATTACTCTATTTTTATCGAGAATATTTTTTAGCTCCCGTTTTACCTCCATCTCACTTTTCTCATCCCATAAATCCAGATCACTTCTAAGATCCTCCGGAATATCAGAAAACAGCTTTTCCTTTGTAAAATTTATCTCCTTCAGTATCTCATCTTCACAACTATCAGGAATGTATCTCATTGAATCACCTTTTTAGATAGTTACATCGAAAGGTTATAAAATCTTTGGGTATGAAAGAAATCACACTGTGATAGAAGATCTTTATAACTATTATTAAAAAAAGTTTCGAAAGTTAAAAAAGAAGAGAAAATCAAAGTGGAAAAATTGAATTGAACGAAATATAATTTTATTACCTTTTAGAGTTGTGCCATGAAGATGAAAAGTATTTATATCATAATGATCATATACTGGAAGAGTGCTATATGAAAGTAAGAGAAGCTATAAAACTTATAGAAGAAGACGGATGGTATCTGGAAAGGACTAAAGGTGATCACAGACAATACAAACATCGTCCAAAAGAGGATTAGTTACTATTTCAGGACATTTAAATGATGAAATTGCTAAAGGGACTTTAAATAGTATCTTAAAACAAGCAAAATTAAAAAAGGTGAGAAAAGATGTTTAGGTACACAATTATTGTTGAAAAAGCAGGAAGTAATTATTCGGCTTACTGCCCGGACTTACCTGGCTGTATAGCCACAGGATCATCTGTAGATCAAACTATTAAAAGGATGAAAAATGCTATAGAGTTTCATATTGAAGGGCTAAAAAAAGAAGGATTAGAAATACCCAAACCTTCTGTTAAGGCTGAATATATAGAAGTAGCTGTGTAAATTCCCAAGTTAAAAAAATAAGAAAAATAAAAGAAATTAAAACAGAACTTGTCTCTGAAAAGTTCTGCGAAGAAGTTATCCTTTGATAACTTCTGTTTTACTTAAAACTTCATTCAATAGTTCCAACGTTTTTAACAATTCATTGTTCGCATAAATAGAATTTTCAGTTGTATTCGCGTTGTTTATATGTTCCTGTGCTTCGTCTAATAGATTTTGTATCTCTTCAGGTACTTCTTCAGGTAATAGTTCTTCTATATCTATAAGAAGTCCATTTGCTTCTTTCAAGTGATAATTCGCTATTATTCTGAAAGCTGGTATTGGGTTT
>QMUN01000013.1 GCA_003660605.1 Thermococci archaeon | reverse complement strand
CTTATCTCGAAAATGGGGAAAAATGGAAGAAAATTGGTAGAAAAATATTATTCCTGGGAAAAAGTTGTGGAGATGTTTGAAAAGACGGTTTCATAATGGAGATAGATTTTAAGATGCTCCTCGATTGTCTTCACTATCCAACGACTTCCTCACATTATCCGATCTTCATATTATATGGAAAGATATTTTCATGGACGAATAAAAAACTCACTCTCTGTTCTATTCCCCACTGATCGAAACTTATATAAACGATGTGTTGCATAGGCAATACATGACAGCAAAAACTAAAACGCTGAATGTACGAATAACAGAAAAGCAGTATAAAGAGTTAGAAGATCTTGTTGAGAGGGGGGAGTATACTTCTATGGGTGAGTTTATCAGAGAACTCTTACGCAAAAAATTTGATGAGTTTGCTTCTTATCTTCATGAAAAGGCTGAAAAAGATAGAGAAAGCCATATACCTCTTGAGGAGTATGGAAAATCAAGAGGATTAGAATGAAATATTCTGTATTTCTTCATCCAGATGTGGTAAAATACCTTGATCTTCTTACAGAGGACGAGAGAAAAAGATGTTACGAAGGATTAAAGAACTTATCTAACGATCCCTACAGATCCCGATCAGGATGTGATATTAAAAAAATGAGCGGGAAGAAAGAGTTCTACAGATTGCGAGTAGGAAAGCACAGATTTCTTTATGTCATAAAAGAAAATGATGTTCTCGTTGAGGAAGGATTCAAACGGGAAAAAGGTTACTGAATATAAAAGGAGAAATAAGAATGCATTTAACTAGAAAATGAACATGACACTATGTGGCAGGTTCATCCTTTTCATCGCTTAAGATGAAAATTCTTGAATGTGGCGTTATACGGCACGTTCATCTCTTCTACCCATGGTAGAAGAATAGTATTGAAATTTGAGAATTCATAATATTTTCATTATCTCTTCAGCTATCATTATACCAGCTTTTCTCTGCGCTTCTTTTGTACTTGCACCCAAATGTTGCGTAAACACTATGTTATCCAGCTTTAAGAGAGGACTATCAAGGGGAGGTTCGTTCTCGAAAACGTCTAAGCACGCACCATATATCTCATTATTCTTTAAAGCATCGTAAAGAGCCTCTTCATCGATTGTTCCCCCTCGAGACGCATTTACTAAAATAGCAGTATTTTTCATGATTTTGAACTGTTCTTTCCCTATCATATGTTTTGTCTGCGGTATCAATGGCACATGAAGTGTTATAATATCGCTTTCTTTAAGAACTTCCTCAAGAGATTTATAGATAACTCCATACTTCTTCGCAAGTTCTTCATTTATTATAACATCGTATGCTATGCATTTCATGCCGAATCCACTGGCTATTTTTGCAACATGAGCTCCTATTCTTCCATACCCTATTATCCCCACTGTCTTTCCAGAGAGTTCTATACCCATAAGCTCCTTTTTTATCCATTTTTTATTTCTCAAAGCAGTATCTGCTTTTGTTATCTTTCTGGCAAGAGCGAGAGCAAGGGCAAAAACAAGCTCTGCAACAGATTCCGATGATGCCTTAGGTGAATTTACAACTTTTATTCCTCTTTCCTTTGCGGCTTCAAGATCTATGTTGTCCAGACCTACTCCAGCCCTTCCTATTACCTTCAGGTTTTTACCAGCTTCTATAACTTTTTTTGTTACCTTGGGTTTACTTCTTACAACTAATCCATCGAAATCTTTTATCTTCTCAACGAGCTCCGATTCTTCTGGATTGTAAATAATCTCAACTTCATACCTTTCCTTCAGTTTTTTTATTCCCTCTTCACTTATTCTTGCCGCAACTAAAACCTTCATTTTTTCACCTCAGAAATAATCTACCTCTGCAAATGTATGATCACAAAAAGCGCATTTAAAAGGTTTCCCTTTTTTTGGATCGTAATAGAATACTTCCTCGCACTCAGGACATGTTACTTTAACAAAATCTTTCTCACATTCTCCTTTTTCCAGAAAACGAGATCTGCAGTTAGGACATCTCTTTGGAGCCTTTTCAGCGCATACATTATACCCGCAACTTTCACATATATATAACTTCATGAGAGTAATAGATGTCATGCATATATATCTTTTTTGGAAGATGTGCAAGAGATTGTATGAAATGCACATTGCTTGTTATACCAAAGAATTAAGATTCCTCCAATAAAGAGAGGAGTCTCTCCAATTTCTCTTCTAGCTCTACGAGTATCGGGCTTTTTGCATCGGATGGAAGATCCTTTATCTTTTGAAGAAGCACATCTATTTCATGTAACAGCTGATCCATACTCATCTTCACAGTGTCAGTAGCTCCTTCTGTTAAAAACTGCTGGAACTCTGCTCCGTCTTTAAATACAATAACGTTTTCAGGATTTGAGGCTTCAATGAGTACAATATTCGTGATCCCTGTTTGTGTATACCTCGTCATTGTAAGTTTCCAGTACATAGTCCCCTCCTTGAATATGGGTATGGGTTCAATGAGTCTAAAATCTGCCCAGTTTACATTCCTGAAAGTATCAGTGCTTTTTGCGTGCTCAATGGATTTTACAGCTCCTACACTCTGTTCATTTTCTCCTTTTGACCACGAATACACAGTACCGTCTATTGCATCGACAAGAAGCACTTTCTTTAATCCGTATGTAGTTCCGTAAGGTTCCAATGCCATAAACCACATTGGGATTGGCTCTCCATTTTCATCCTGTACCATAATGAGGTATGGCATGAAGTTCCCTTCTCCAGGAACATCATTTAACTCTGTTTGATCTTTATGGGCAATCCATGCGTTCCATACACCACGTTTGTATGCAAAACTTTCCCCGTATAATCGTGCGATTGCTTCAGGGAATACCTGTTGACCGTGTAATATTGGCTCTTCATCGATCTTTTCAGGTGATACATACTTCATATTTCCCTCTCCATCTATGAGAACAACGCCTCCGAAAACAGGTTTTCTGAGGGGAACGAATGTCCAGCTGTCCAGTTTGTAATCGATCTTTGACACCACTGTCATGATCTTTGTATTGTTATCGTAGGGAATGTAGAACGGATCACTGTAATCTGACCAATAATCAATGTCCTTGTACAATCGCCAGTAGATGTTATCAGATATTCCTATCCCTTCTGCAACTTCAAGATCTTGCTTTATTTTGATTATCTCTGTCTCTGTCTCGCATGCATTTATGAACATAGCTCCATACGGCTTCATTCTATAGTGTATCCACGTTCCGTCAGGTATGAGGGCAGCGTTCCACCACATCTCTCCATCGAGGATAACAAAATCAAGTTTTCCGAGTCTGAACTGTTCCAGAGTTAAGTTATTTGTCATGTTATTTCTCGCTATCTGGTATGGCATTAATCGTATAGATGTGGACTCAGGAAAAGTATCAATTTCAATAATATTTGAGCTTATATCTTTATATATCTCCACTCTTTTTCCTTCTGCCACAAACATAGACCCTACAAGAAGTGCAACGAAGAAAATGGCTCCAACAACGATCGTCCACTTGAATCTATCAGAAAATAGACGAATCATGATCCCAGCCCCTAAAGCTACAAAGGCAAGAAGAAAAGCAGGATTTGTGTAGCATCTCATGAAAAATCCATGAAAAAATGGCCTGCAAACATACAAAAAAACAGATATGATCAGAACAACTATTAAAATTACCTTTTTGATTTTTGATATAGTATCTCTAAACATGTCATCTCTTAATATTCTATCTCTCAACATAGTATCGACTTCTTTTTTCTGCTTTCATGTGTTACCTGTCCGTCTTTATAAATGTTTTTGTATTCATTTTTATATATACTCAACTGCAGATTTCTCAAAAGTTAATTCAGATTTCCATCTAACTCTCACTGAACCTATAGAAGATTCATTCCACTTCTACCCTCACAAGCTCTTTATCCCTGTACGTGTATATACCCTTATTCTGAATGTGTCTGCACGCAACATCTATCCAGTATTCATCTGCATTTATCTCTTTCAGTTCACTTATGTTTATACTTTTTTTGTTTTCTCTCTCCAAAACATCTAGGATCATCGATGCTAACGGTTTTACTATGAGATCGATCTTCTTTTCATTAACATACTCGTAAACAACATACGCTGTGTCCTGATCTGTCTTTAGAGTATTTTTTATATCATCTATCGTAATATTTCTGGGTAATTTAGTCTCTATCTTTTTCTGTATATAACTCGCAGCCATTCTTTCTAACTCCGATCTGTTGAAGGCTTTTACAAACTTTGAGAGGTCTATCTGGACTGTAATATAAAGATCCGTTATTTTATATAATTTGGAGGGAGTGCCACCTCTTGTATATATGTAGTTCACAAGTCCTGCCTCTTCTAATATCTCCAAATGCTTTGTTACAGTTGGCAAACTAAGATTCAGTACCTTAGCTATTGCAGAAGGTGTCATCCCTATCCTATATCTCTGAAGGAGGAGTTCAATTATCTTTAACCTCGTCTCGTTTGTCAGAGAATATAGTACTGCCATTGCTTTTAGTGTGTCCCTCTTCGATATGGATACCATCAGCACCACTTAAAGAAGAAAAATGGGAATCCAGAGGAGATCAAGACAAATACCAAGAGTAAGAGATAAGGCATTATTACTGATATAAACGATCTCCCAAGATCCAATCCATATACCTCGCTTACAGATAGAGTTCTCAGTACAATAGACCAGATGACTCTAACTATCCCCATTGCCAGAAGTACAAAAAGCCCTGTTACGGGATAGATAATAAATACCAAAAGCCCCAACGTAAGAGAGATTGATGTGATCTGAGAGTATCCAAAAGTACATAGAAGAGACTCAAAATCACCTATGCCATTGAAAACATGTTTTGCCATTATGTGACCTATACCTGCGTTTATAATCCATGGAAAAAGAGAATATATTGCATAGAATACCGCCACCCCCAAAAATATAGCTAATAAAATTCCTGTAACTCCGGAAATGTCAATTTCTAAGTTTATAATCTTGGGGGATATATGCACTCTTCTGGAAACAAAGTCAGTTATCAAATTCATGCCTCGAATAGCTCCTATTCCAAAAAGAAGCGCGTTAAGAAAGTTTATTCCAAGAACTATACCCACAGGTTCCGTCATAGAGAATCCTTCTGCAAGTATATTCTGAAACGCCGCCCTGGGCGAAAAAATCACATTTTTTACCCTATTCACAAATTTCATTCTATCACCTCTATATGTCCTGTTCCAACATCTATCCAGATTTCGTATTTTACATCCTTCTCTGGATTTATCCTGTATGTTCCTTCTCCTATCATATCCTTCTCTGAATCGATAGAAACAGCGCCTATACCTATGGTATAATGGAGTATGTACCCTGTATCTTTGTTCACAATAATTTTTGCAGCACCCGTGTTCACCTTTATATTCGCAGTTCCTTCACCTTCTTCAGGGAGAAATACCTCCACATTTCCTATATTTATATCGACATCTAAATTTTCAAAACTTCCAGAATTTAAGAAAAGCTTTGCGTTCCCTATATTCATTTCAAAATTCAAGTTTTTGAATGTATCTCCTATCGTACCATGTATATCGCCGACAGGCACAGAAAACATTATAGTATCCCCCAGATCCTCTATTTTTGGAGCTTTGGGAGATTCTTCCTTATTATACCTCACTACAATAGTAACATCATAGAGATACCTGTTCGATAATCCCATCTCTACATTTCCTATCTCTATATCTGCCAAAAATGTTTCTCTGTCCAGCAAATTTTTCTCCACGAAATGATATGTCTTTGTTTCCCTTTCATCAGTATTTATGTACAATTCTCCATTCTTGGTTTTAACTGTGCATCCGCTGAGGATTATACAGCCTACTATAATTCCTACCATACAAAATTTTTTTATCATGCTATCACCTTTCCTAAACACTTAGTTTTCATATACATAAAAACTAAGTATCTATATAAAAACCTTTCGGTCGATATGCTGTAAATGTTAATTTAAGGGGATCGAAAAAATTTTTATATGCTTATCTCAATAAAATATAAAACTGCAGGTGGCAAAAGATGAAAATGCCTATTTGTGACACATGCCTTAAAACCAACACTCTCTGTAAGGTGTGTAACGAGAAGTTAAAAAGAAGAGAAATAACAAAATTGGACATAGAACTAGCCAGAACACTTTATAGTATAGACAGGGACTACAAACTTGGAGATATAACATTTAAAAAATCTGTAGAATCTGATGGTTTAATAATAATGATTGTGGGTAAGGGGGATGTCGGAAGCA
This sequence comes from Thermococci archaeon, assembly GCA_003660605.1. Taxonomy (GTDB): domain Archaea; phylum Methanobacteriota_B; class Thermococci; order Methanofastidiosales; family B48-G16; genus B48-G16. Next base: position 3,975 of record QMUN01000013.1, on the reverse strand, counting down.
CAGTGGGCAGGGGAGGAAAAGTTATCAGGGTACTGAGAAGAAAGTTTAATAAAAGAATAAGAGTCGTGGAGGATACAGATGATCTGAAAAAACTTGTAGGAGAGTTAATTCATCCTGCTAGAATAACTGGGGTAAATATAGTTTACCCTGTGTCTGGGGATGCAATAAATAAGATAAGAGTAGATAAAGCATCAAAAGATAAGATGCCCATAGATGCATCGGTAATTGAAAATGCAGTAAGAAAGATAATAAAAAAAGATATCGAAATAGTATTTGAGTGATTAAAATGATACTTAAAGGATGGATACATGAAATCAGAGATTTAGGAGGGATAAAGTTTCTGATTTTGAGAAATAGAGAAGGTTTACACCAGATAGTCCTTCCAAAGAAAAAAGTTTCTAAAGATATCTTTGATATGGTATCCACATTAAATAAAGAAGATGTGATTGCAATAGAATGTGAAAAAAGAGATAGCAGGGCAAAAGATTTTGAATTCGAGTACCTGCCATCGAAAATAAAAATACTCAATAAATCTGAGACGCCTTTACCTCTTGATCCTGCAGAAAAAGTATCTGCAGAGATGGACACAAGACTGGACAACAGATTTCTGGATCTGAGAAAAAGAAAGATTTTTAACATTTTTAAAATAAGAAGCGAATTGTTAAAATATACCAGGGAATTCCTTTTAAAGGAAGATTTCATAGAGATTCATACACCTAAAATTATCTCTACGGCATCCGAAGGGGGAACAGAACTTTTTCCCGTTCAGTATTTTGAAAAAAGGGCTTATCTATCACAGAGCCCCCAGCTCTATAAAGAAATGATGATGGCTGCAGGATTTGATAGAGTATTTGAGATTACATGGTATTTCAGGGCTGAGGAACACAATACAAGAAGACATCTTAACGAGTCAACTGCGATTGATTTGGAGATGGCATTTATAAAAGATGAAGAGGATATTATGAAGATTCTGGAGAATCTTATCCACTATACTCTTAAGAAATTATCTGAAAACTGTAAAAATGAGTTAGATGAAATGGAGGTGAAAATAGAGTGTCCTGAGCTTCCATTTAAAAGAATAATGTATGACGAAGCTGTTAAGATACTCCATGATAGAGGATCCAACATAAAATGGGGAGACGATCTCGGAACGGAGGATGAAAAAATTCTTGGGAGATATATGAAAGAAAATAATATAGATTATTATTTCATAAAAAAATTCCCTGAGAACAAGATATTCTATATAATGCCAGATGGAAAATACTGCAGAGGATTCGATCTTGACTGTAATGGTGTCGAAATTACATCCGGAGGGCAGAGAATACATGATCATGGCCTTTTGGTAAAAAGAATTCAGGAATTTGGGTTGGATCCCGAGAATTTCAAGGACTATCTAAAAGTTTTCAGATACGGGATGCCTCCTCACGGGGGGTTTGGGATGGGGATAGAAAGATTTCTCATGGAGATCCTTAAAATAGATAATATAAGAGAGTGTATACTTTTTCCAAGAGACAGGAACAGAATAAAGCCGTAGTCAGTAAATTTTAAGTAAAATCCTGCTGCCTTCTTCTCACCATGTACAGGTTTCTTAAACTCCCTATATATGCAAACTCTACTCCTGGAGGTATCTCTCTCCCCTTGTTCAAGTAGTTCCACCAGTGTACCACAAAACCTCCAACAGCTAATTCCCTTAGTTTATCTTTTCTGTATTTTGCCAGTTCCAATTCATTTTCTAAAGATCTCACGTCAGAAACAGTATCCCCACCGTTCAAAAACAATTCGTCTACACGTTTCAAAAGAGATTTTATTAAAAGATATGTTATCGACTCGGATTTTGTTTCTAACGTTGTTCTAGGTTCTACAGACCCATTTTGTAAAAATATTCTTTTTGTGGATATATTCCCTATCATCTTAATTGTATTTGGACCTATGGATATAAACCTCCCTTTGTCTATGTCTCTCAAGTCAACTACCTTTTCTATACCATCTTCATCTTCTATTAAAACGTCTATGGGTAGTATAATATCTATGACGCCGTTGTCTATTTTTTCAGCTATTTTTAAAGCTTCTGCCTTTGTAGATTCCCATTTATCTCCAAAAAATTTCTCTATAAGCTCTTTGTTCAATTTTCCAATGGTATGTGGAAGTGTTCTTCCCAGAGAGGGGGCTTTGTTTATAAGTGCCCAGAGAAGAAGCACAAAGATCGGCCCTCCATCTAAATTTACCAATAGATCCTCTTTGCCCTCTGTGAGTAGGATAGCCCTTAATTTATCTCTCTTCGCTCCAGCTATCCCCCATATCTTTATATTGCCATTTTCACTGTTGTAAATTTTAGTTATATCCTCCAATTCCCTGGCAAAATAAGAGTTGCAGAAACACCCATCAGAGAATACCCTCAATGAAAGATTATCCCTATGACACGAAGAAAGAGCACCATTGATCTTTGTGGTATCTTTTACTAATTTCCAAAACTCTGTATTTGAAGAGTTTGCAGGTGGATTTCTCTCTTCAGGAACTGTTTTTCTCACATTGTCCAAAAATATCAATGACTCTTTATATTTCTCATTGGCTCTCTTCATCTCCTCAAGAGATTTTACGAAGATAATATTCTTTACTTCTGGATTTATTGGATCTATCTCTCTCTCCAGCATCTCTTTCAAGATCTGGAAATTCTCCTTAAGAGATCCATTAGGAATGGAAGAATGGGATGTGCACAATATGTTCGTTTTTTTCTTCTGCAATTGTCTTATAGCAAGTATCGTCCTTACAGTCTGCTCTACTCTTAATGACGGCCTTGGAGGCTCATTAATATCCGCCCTTAAATAAACAGTATCCAGATCATAGCTTATATCCGAAATGTCAGCGAGAACTATGCTTTCTGAGGTCTCTATTATTCTCACATGATCACCTATAATATATGGGTAGTCAATATTTAAATCTTTTGCCGAGATAAAAATCTATAATGTAAAGGTCTTTTCCCTCATGAAAATTAGATAACTCAATTGGCATGTATTCAATGGAAACTACTGCTTCCTCTCCTTTATAGACTATTTTAGCTGAAAGTCCCTTTGACATCTTCTTTTCGTTTAACTTTACTATTAATAGAAATCCAGATTTACTCAAACATTTTTACCTTTTTGAGAAAAACAAAAGCTTGAGGAACGTTCCTACATTTTTATGCGGAAACAATGCTCCAGTGTTTTTAATGTATTCTTTGTGTTCTTCTCCAACTCTTTCTATAATCTCACTGTCTTCGAACCGAACCTCAATAAGAATTGGAATCAAGAAAATGAGAGCAGTTAAGAGAGCCATTACATTGTTTCTCAGGAAAGCGAATCCTACAGCGGCGCAGAAAGAACCGAGATACATGGGATGTCTGATATGAAAGTAAATCTCTGAGAAGACTGGCGGTCCTTCTTCAGGATACACAGTGTATATCCCAAATCCATGTCCAATATTGTCGAAACCTGATCTGTTGATATGTATAGCTGTAAGGGGTCTGAATAATAAGAAGAATACACCAAGTACCAGCGAGGCCCAAAAAGGGAGTAATGTCGGTCCCTTCACCAGAAGAGGATGAACTAACAGGGCATACCACGTAGCGAATATGGGTATTATAAAATGAAAGAAGAAATACCTGTATGCGCGTTCACCGTACTTCTCTCGATATCTTTTGGCATTTTTCATGTGAAGGTAAGAGATCACTGTGCATACTGCTGCGATAACGAGCTGACTGATGAGTGAGGCGTACCACACAAGCGAATCGAACAGCCTGAAGAAGGAAATACACAGTAAAAAAAGCAGAAACCAAATGATGAATATAGTTATGCTCTTCCATGTACTCCTAAACTCTGGAACTTTTTCTTTCAGCAGTTCATATCCTCTTTTGGCCATTTTATCTCCTCATTTTTAGATAACTTCATATAATTACTATGTTTACATAACTTAAAGAAATTTGTGCCTTTCATATAGGGT
>QMUN01000012.1 GCA_003660605.1 Thermococci archaeon | reverse complement strand
CCATTATAGTTACCTTCTTCAGTAACTATCATGTTAGCTACCATCTTTGGTAACTAACATATTTAAATACTTTCATTACCTATTGATCATCATGCCGGTAATAAAATACAAAAAAATATTGGAGCAGATAATGAAAAAACCTGTTTTCACGCCAAAAGATCTACACAATGAGAAAATACCAGAAAACTACTCAAAGAAACTGCTCTTCACACTTGTCAGATCAGGAAGAATAAAACGCATCGAGAGGGGAAAATACACCTGTTTAGAGGATCCAATAGCTGTTGCCACACACATAACAGAACCCTGCTATCTGACGCTCTGGACAGCAATGAGCATAAGAGGACTTACGACACAGATACCTTTTGCTGTTGAAGTTGCTACATCAAGAAAGAGATTCAAGAAAAAGATTGTCTTTCAGGACACCCCGATAATATTTTATACCGTAAATCCAAAAATGATGTTTGGCTATGAAAATATAATCTGGGGAAATGAGATAAGGATCCCAGTTGCAAAGCCCGAAAAGATAGTTATTGATGCACTCTGTATGAATAGAATACCTGAAGAGGAGATCATGAGAATAATAAAAAATTCTGACCGCGTACTCCTTAGAAAATATGCAGAACTAACGTCTGACGAAGTCATGAAAAAAATAAAGGAGTTGATTGAATGCTCACGCAGGAAGAGGTAAAAAAATATGCGCACATGAGAAGACTTAAATTGATCGACCAGATATGGAAAGATTATCTTCAGGATCTTTTATTGCATCTTCTCTATAGAAAAATGCCAGATATGGTATTTGGTGGTGGAACATGTATATGGAAAGTCTTTAAGGGTGATAGATTCTCAGAAGATATCGATGTATACGCAGTCAAAATACCAGAAGACCTGTCAGTTTATCTAAAAAAAGAGCTTATACTCTTTGGGATAAACTGTAACTTGCTGAAAAGCAAAAGAACATCGAACATGCTTTTTCTCAGACTTGGTATATCTTTTCCAGCCCATCCCAGAGAAATAATACTCTCAATAGAAATGTTAACATCACCAAAATCAACGAAAACTGAAAAAAGAACTCTTTACTCGCCCTATCCAGATATTCCACCGATCGAAATGATTGTTCCCACGAAAGAAGATATGTTTACAAATAAAATTTCCGCAGTATATCAGAGAAACAGACCAAGAGATGTTTATGATGTTGCTTTACTGTTAAGGTTGGGAACAAAAATAGATATGGAACTGATTAAGAGAAAGTTTCCAAAGTTCAGCATAGAAAGTTTCGAAGAGAAACTATGGGAAAAAGAGGGGGCATGGAAAAGTTTAGAGCCTTTGGTAGTAACTAAACTACCGGAGTTCGAAGAACAGGTAAAATATATAATTTCCTTTTTTCGGGAGAACTGAATGAACTGTCAATTGTCTAGCTTCAGAGATAATTGATGAAGAATGCTTAAAATATGCCATAAGCGGGAATTTCTTTATCTTACCATAAAGAAAGTTTCTATAGAGTATTTGGGCACAGGAAGAAAGCATATAAGTGATATGAGCATTTTAAATTTTGCACATAATATTTTTATATACCTATATATTTCTCTTATAAAGATATAGGAATATACCAATATTATTATGTTTTCTTTGTGCATTTCCAGTAGAATCATAAAAACTCTGTAGCGATCTGAAAAAGGTTTATATATTATGCTTCACATTTTTTATTATGTTCAATGCTAAACTTGAGGCAAGATTGTGGAGAGACATTGTGAATACAGTGAGCAGTATAATAGAAGAGGCTCCCTTTGAGGTAAAGGAAAAAGGAATATACATGAGAGCAATGGATCCATCGCATATATCGATGCTTGACATTGAGATTCCAAAAGAGATGTTTGATGAGTTTTCTATTGACAAAGAGGTATCTCTCGGCATAGATATGGATGAGATGAGAAAAATAATGTATAGAGCAAAGCCCAGTGATATCTTGGTCATGAAAGCAGATGAATCGAAGATACACATGACATTTATTGGAGAATCGAAGAGAAAATTCGGGCTTCCTATTATAGATGTTTTGGAAAAGAGATCAAAACTCCCAGAAATTCCGTTTACAGCCACTGTTAAGTTAAACTCAGAGATATTCCAAGATGGAATTAAAGATGCGTCAGTTGTTGCAGATCACATTACGTTCGAAGCAAGAAAAGATAGTTTTTTGATGAAGGCGCAGGGAGATACGAGTGACATTGAGACTGTAAACGAAAAGGATTCGATGATAGAGTATGATGTCAAGGAGGCTGCTAAAGCCACATTTAATCTCAGTTATCTCTCGGACATATCTAAATCTATTTATGGTGCAATGGTGATAAAACTTGGTTCAGATGTTCCGTTAATGCTCGAATTTGATATAGATAAAGCTAAGGTGAAGTTCATTCTGGCTCCCAGGATTGAAAGAGAATGATAGAGGATATACTGAAAAAAGAAAAAGAAGAAGTAAAATTGCAGAAACTGTCTCCTAATTTTTATTCCGATCTCTTAGGTTATATAGAAAATTTGAGGAGTAAAATAGAAACGAAGGAGGGATTTGAAAAAAAAGTTCTTCAGAGAGAGTTGCGTGTTATTAAAACTAAATTTTCAGAACTTCTTGCATTGAGAGTGGGGAAGATAGTGAGTCTCAAAGATCAGAACTTCATGCCCGAAGAGGAAAAGGTTTTTAAGGAGATTTCCGAGTTAATAAAAAAGTATAAAAAAACATTGTTTGCAGAAACTGTACCCAGAACTTTAAAGGTAAGATTGAAAGAGGATCTTCCAGAGATAGTAGGTCCCGATCTAAAAATATATGGACCTTTCAAGAAGGGTGAAGATGTAGAACTGCCGACAGATGTTGGAATACTGCTCATAAAAAATGGATTAGGTATAAAAGGTGAATAAAATGAAAGTTCCGAAAACAATGAGGATTTATTGTCCATACTGTAAAAAACATACAGAACATACGATTAAGATACAAAAGCCACGAAAGAGAGGAGAGTTAAAACAGGGTCAGAGGAGATTTAGAAGAAAAACAAAAGGATACAGAGGGTATCCAAGACCAAAACCAAAAGGCGAAAAATCTACAAGAAGACGTGATGTAAGGTATATTTGCAGTGTCTGCAAAAAAATGCATACAAAAAGAGGATTCAGAGTAAAAAGTTTTGAGATAGCGTGATAATATGATAGTTAAACCAAGATCCAAATTTATTAAAATAAAGTGTCAGGATTGCGGAAATGAACAGGTAGTTTTTAATAAGCCTGCAACAACAATACGGTGTTTAGTCTGCGGCAAAACTCTGGTAGAGCCAAGAGGCGGTCTGGGAAAATTACATGGAAAGATAGTGGAGGAGCTGGAATAAAATGGATAAATACCCTGAAGAAGGTGAGTTTGTAATAGGTACTGTAACAGAGATACATCCCTACGGCGTCATAGTTAAACTTGATGAGTATGATAAGGAGGGTATGATCCCCATAAGAGAGATATCTTCCGGATGGGTAAAAAATATAAGAACTCACGTTAAGATGGGGCAGAAAGTTGTCACCAAAGTTCTGAAGGTAGAGCCTTCAAAGAGACACATAAACCTTTCACTGAGAAGAGTAAGCGAACAACAGAAAAAGATGACCATCCAGCAGCATAAACAGGAGAAAAAGGGCAGAAAGCTTCTTGAGTACTTTGCAGAAAAACATAATATCCCAATGAAGGATGTCATTGAAAAGATATCGAAACCTTTAAGTCAGGAGTATGAGTATCTCTACGAAGCCTTTGAAAATGCTCTTATAAACGGAAAAAAAGTTTTTGAAGGAAAGATACCTGAGGAGTATATAGATGATCTCTATGACCTTATACTTTCCACATTTGAACTCCAAAAGGTGGAGGTAAGAGCCAACCTTACAATAGAATGCTATGAACCCAGGGGTGTGGAAGTAATAAAAGATGCTTTAAAGACTGAGGATCCGGAGATAGAGGTGAGGCTTTTGGGATCTCCAAAATACTCCGTGAAGATAACAAGTTCCGATTATAAAACAGCAGAAGCTATTCTCACCGAGTATTCAGATAAGGTTTCAAAATTTATGCATGATCACGATGGGAAGGTAGAGTTTGTAAGGATCAAAAAGTGAGAAAATGAAGATAAGAAAATGTTTTTCGTGTGGAACGTATACCTTCAAACAAGAATGTCCAAAATGCCATTCACAAACATACTACCCCAAACCCCCAAAATTTTCATTGGAGGATAAGTATGGCAAATACAGAAGAAAACTAAAATTGGTGAAAAGAGATGAAGACCGAAATCGTTGAACTTGAAAAAATAAATTTGAAAAATCCAATTTTAATAGAAGGACTGCCAGGCATAGGGCTTATAGGAAAGATAGCTGTGGAATATCTTATATCTGAATTAAAAACAAAAAAATTTGCCGAATTATATTCTCCACATTTTCCACATCAGGCAATCATAGAGAAAGATTCCAGTCTCAGACTTGTAAGAGACGAATTTTATTACTATAAAGGGGAAAAAGATCTTATAATCTTAACAGGCGATACTCAAGTTCATCCCGCAGACTCGTATGGGCATTATGAAGTCGTTCAAAAAATACTCGATTTTTCAGAAAAATATGATGTAAAGGAGATCTATACCCTAGGAGGTTATTCATCAGGGGGTAAAGAAGTTAAAGAGCCAAGAGTTTTGGCTTCTGGAACAGATCAGGAAATAATCAAGAGGGTTTCCAGTATTGATTCCAAATTAATATTCAGAGAAGACATAGGCGCTGCAATTGTTGGTGCTTCAGGACTTCTTCTTGCGATAGGAAGATTGAGGAATTTTAGGGGATTATGTCTCCTGGGTGAATCTTCAGGTTTTGTAATCGATCCAAAAGCTGCCAAATCGGTACTTCATCGCCTGAACAAGATTCTGGGCATTGATATAAGTCTGGAAGGTTTGGAAAAGAAGATAAAAGAAAATGAGGAGCTTATAAAGAAACTCCAGAAGTTTCAGGAAAAAACGATAAAAAAAGAGATGCTCGAAGAAAAAAACAGGGGAATGGAGTATATAAGATGAAGATTGCAGTGGATTTTCATTTACATTCAAAGTATTCTGGCGCAACCTCAGGAAAAATGGAGATTCCTGTAATTTCTAAGGAGGCAGAACTGAAAGGTCTGGACTTTGTAGGCACAGCAGATGTTTTTCATCCTTTATGGCTTTCACATCTAAAAAAAACGCTGGAGAAGATAGAGGAAGGAACTTTTGAGACAGGAGGGGTAAGATTTATAATTACTGTAGAGGTGGAAGACAACAGAAGGATACATCATCTTATTATCCTCCCTTCGCTCTCAAAAGTAAAAGAACTCTACGAAGAGTTTAAAAAATATTCAAGTGATATCGATAAAGATGGGAGATGCCATTTAAGTCTTGGAGGAAACGAGATCGTAGAAAGAGTGAAATCTGCAGAAGGTATTATAGGACCTGCACATGCCTTTACTCCGTGGACTTCAATATACGCAGAGTATGATTCTTTAAGAGACTGCTATAAAGAATATTTTGATAAAATAGATTTCCTGGAACTGGGATTATCTGCGGACACGGATCTAGCTGACTACATCTCAGAATTAAAGAACTTAACATTTATGAGCAACAGCGATGCTCATTCTCCATGGCCTCACAGACTTGGAAGAGAGTTTAATATTTTGAGTGTGGAGGAAAAAACGTACTCCGAGATAGTTAAAGCAATTAAAAGAAAAAATGGAAGAAATTTTGTTATGAATGTCGGTCTCGATCCAAAGCTTGGAAAATACCACAGAACTGCATGTATAAAATGTTTTAAGATATACTCTTTGGAAGAAGCGATAAATAGAAAATGGAGATGTAGTTGTGGAGGGAGGATAAAAAAAGGTGTATATGACAGGATCATGGAGTTAAAAGATAAGGAAAATAATCATCCTGACCACAGACCTCCATATATGAGAATAGCTCCTCTGGCAGAGATAATAGCATTGAAAAGGGGATGCAAAGTTTTTACCAGGGGAAACACTGCAATTTATGAAAAATTTTTGCAAAAATTCAAGAATGAAATAGATGTTCTGGTGAATGTAGAATATAAAGAGCTTGAAGAGATAGATAAGGAGATCGCTGATTTTATTCTGAGTTATAGAGAAGGAAAAATATGTATAACTCCCGGAGGCGGAGGTCGCTATGGCAGTTTGAATATAATGACCCGTGGTCTCGATAACTGGATCATCTAGCTGCTGAGAATATCTTTATAATATCTCTGTTGTGAAGTTTGTAATCTTCAGCTATCCGCATCTTTGTCCTTGCATTTATAGCATAGATAAAATTTTTTCCTATATCTGTGTGGATCTCATAAGCAAGATCATGAGGAGTAGAACCTTTTTTCATAAGATAGGCATCAGGAAGGACATTCCCTTTTTTATCTGTGAAATGGTTTTCATCTTCCACGGGGTAAACTACTATTCTTTCCAGAACATCGAAAATTGCATAGTTCAAGCACTGAACTACCCCTGTATTTCCATACTCATTCAGAACATTTTTTATTATCTCAAGAGCGTGTTTCTGTTTCTCTGTCGTTTTCTCCGACTTTATTTCAAAATCCTCAGAGCCAGGTACATAATCCACAAAGTCTTTCGCCTTTCTGAGAATGAGTTCAGCTTCTGCACTCGTAGGAATTATCTTATACCCGATTTCTTTAAGTCTTTCAAGGTTTTCCTTCGGAGCCACATCCATCTTGTTTGCTGCTATGACTATGGGCTTTGTTACTCTTCTTAAAACAGTGGAGAACTTCTTTAACTCCTCGTCTTTCCATGTATCTGGTTTTTCTGTATTCAGATCGCACTCTCTTAAGGATAGATAGAGATCTTCTTCCTTTATTTCCAAACCCGAAAAATGTTCTGCCACTACCTTTATGAATTCTTCGTGCTGGAGATGTATCCTCTTTGAAAACTTTTTCCAGTTTTTATGAAGAATGTTAAAAAACCACGAGTCTATCTCATTTTCAAGGAATCTCACATCTTCTACGGGATCATGCGTTCCTATTTTACATGGCTTGCCTTCTTCATCAGTACTTCCAGCAGCGTCCACAACATGTATAAGAGCCTTTGCCCTACTTATGTCATCCAAGAACTTATTTCCAAGTCCCCTTCCCTCAGAGGCTCCGGGAACTAATCCCGCAACATCTATGATCTTCACAGGGATCAATCTGATGCCGTCAATGCATTTAGAGTTCTGAGGATTGCAGGTAATATTTAACTCTTTGCAGGGGCACTGGGATGTGACATATGCTACCCCTATGTTCGAATCTATTGTTGTAAATGGGTAACTTGCGATCTCTGCATGTCCCAGGGTGCATGCGTTAAAAAAAGTGGATTTCCCCACATTCGGCTTTCCTACTATACCTACTTCCATATTTTTTATCTATTCTTGATTAATAAAAAGTTTTCTGAGTTTGATAAAAACCTTTAAATTTTGCAGAACCAATGAACTGTGATGTTAGGCGAACTCCTCACAATACTCTCTGCAGTGATATGGGCTTTTTCATCTGTTTTTTACAAAGCGGGTTTAAAAGAAATGAAGCCCACTACCGTAAACACGATCCGTCCTATAGTAGCCTTAATTTTTCTTTTCGGAGTTTTGATAATTACTGGTAATTTCGAAGAAATTTTTGAACTTACTGCAAGAGATCTTCTATATATCGTTTTAGCTACACTTTTTGGACTTGTAATAGGTGATCTTCTTTACATGTTCAGTTTGAGAGCTGTAGGAATTGCCAGAGCTTATCCAATATCTAATACTTATCCTCTTTTTACCATATTTCTGGCAACTCTGTTTATAGGAGAAATAATAAGTTTCAAAGTAATTTTTGGTTCTATCTTGATAATAGTAGCGATCTTTTTAATCTCTGAAAAGAATTTTGATCTTGATATAAGAAGGGGAGTATTATCTGCTATAGGCGCATCTTTCTTCTGGGGAGCTTCTATGACTGCCATGAAACTCGCAATGAGCAGTGTGAGCCCTTTAGTCTTTTCGACTGTAAGAATGGGGATATTTGCCTCTTTCCTTTTGATCTACACCATGAAATATGAAAAAATTGAGTTTCTGAAAATAAATAAAAGCTGGATTTTAGTTGCTATCGGAGGGATTTTGGATCTTGGAGTTGGAATCTTATTGTTTTTGGAGGCTTTGAGGTATATAGATGTTTCAAGAGCAGCCCCTTTAAACGGAACAGCACCGATCTTTGCGATTATATTGGCTGTTATTCTCACGAATGAGAAGATAAGTATGAGGATAATTTTAGGAGTTATTTTATCTTTTATAGGAGTCCTGATTATTTTATGATCTTGATAAAAAAGGATAAAAATAGGAGATATATAGAAAAGTTTTTTAAATAGCTTAACAATAGAGATTAAAAGAAAATAATTATTGAGGGATATAATGGCAACAAGTAAGGACATTGAGATTGAAATTGCCAAGATAAAACAGCAAATAGATGATCTGGCAAGTTCAATGAGGTATGGTGGAGGTAGTAGAGACCTGATTGAGCGACTTGATAAACTGATAGAGGTTTTGAGTGCCGCCGCTATAGAGGAAGAGGAAAAAGGAACTAACAAAATTGACAAATTGATAGAAGCACTAACAGAAGAGAGAGAGGATGAGACAGATGTAGCAATGCAGGAAGTTGCCAGAAGTCTTACTGGGGTCGCGGAGATGATGAGGGAGAATACAGAGCTTTTAAGAGAGACTGTCAAAAAACTGGAAACTCTGCAAACTGGTCTTAAAAGAGAAAAGATAAGTTTAGAAAGACCTTTGGAAAAAACAAAAGAGCCCATACCCGAAGAAATACCTGAAGAAGTTACTGAAGAAACACTGCCAGAAATTGATATGACAAGGAAAATAAGAGGTGTAGATCTCCTGGGAGAGAAAATACAAAAAGAAGAGATCCCTGAAGAAACATCACTTGAAGATATTTTGACCGAAGCTGAAGAACTTGGAATTGATACAGGTTTTATAAAAGAGAAGAGAAAAGTTGGAGGCAGTGTATTACCTTATGCTCTGGGAATAATCTGGCTTTTCCTTGGTGTATTAAAGTTTTTGTCACCTCTGGAGATATCTTTCTTAGCATCAATCAATGACTTCCTGATGGCAGATACTGTCGGGATGCTTTTTAGTATATTTCTTATAGTTACTGGAATACCAATGATAGTTATAGGAATGCAGGGTATCTCGAAGAGAAAAACAAAGATCTTCAATATACTGTCCTATGTAGTAGGAGCACTGTGGATATTTACAGGTGTAATTTTCTTGATGTTTTTGATGCAAGATAAAGCATTGGAGGGGGTCATGCTATTGCCAGTAGCAGGGATAATGCTTGCATCGGGAATGCTGAGTCTCTTCATAGGTATATCCATGTCGCAGAAAAAATTCAATATTTAGGCTTCTTCGATAACTTCAAACTTTTTTCCTTCGTATTTTGTGGTATCCTGAAGTTCTACCGCGACTATCTTGGAGATTCCATCTTTCATAGAGACACCAAAAAGTCTATCTGCTGAAGCCATCATCGCGTCCCTGAGAGTTATAATTATAAACTGAGAGTCTTTTGAAGCTCTTTTTATCATTTCTGCTACTTTTCTCACATTCTCATCGTCCAAATGTGCATCTATCTCATCAAATAGATAAAATGGAGCTGTTTTATACCTCTGGATGGCAAAAACGAAAGCTAAAGCTGTTAACGCCTTTTCCCCTCCAGACATTGCAGCTGCTCTTTTTATTTCTTTACCCCGAGGTTTTGCCTCGATATCTATCCCTCCTTCAAAAGGTTCCATCTCATTTTCCAAAAGAAGATCACCATCTCCCCCTGAGAGTTCAAAAAAGATGCTGGAAAAGTTTTCTGCTATCTTGTTAAATGTATCCATAAAAACCTCCTTCTTTCTATTTTCCACTTTGTCTATAAACTTCAAGACAGCTTCCTTTTCTTTTAATATCTTTTCATACTTTGTTTTTAGAGTGAGATACCTTTCCTCAGTAGTTTCATATTCTTCAATCGCCATCATATTTATAGGCTCCAGACTCTCTTTCTCCCGTTCCATTCTCTTTATTCTAAAATCTAGCCCCCTAATATCATCTATTATCTCAGTTTTTTCATAAAACTCCGCTTCTTCTGAGATTTCTTCTATCTCATTTTTAAGATCCTGCTTTTTTTGTTCCAATAAACTTATTTTAGTCTGTAAATTCATTATTTTTTTCTCACATTCTTCTTTCTCTTTTCTTATACCATTTATCTTTTCTTTATTTTCTGATTTCCTGTTTTTTATCTTTTCTAACTCCTCCTTCTTTGATTTTGCATTGTTTTCAATTCTGTCAAGATCATCCTGGACTTCTTTCAAAGATATTTTATAT